>DATGDV010000377.1:0-4461 GCA_035310685.1 Thermoanaerobaculia bacterium | reverse complement strand
CTCAACGGTCGGCCGAAAACTTTAAAGCATTTAAATCATTTATTTCAGATGGCTCGCTTGTAACTTGTGGGTATTTATATGGCTGCGCCTCGGCGCCCGGGCAATACCTCCGCGCCTGGATCAACGTCAGCGGCGCGAAGTGAGCGATGACCATGAAGGAGGCGATCATGACGGCGACCATCGAAGCGACCAGAGAAAACATCATGCAGCCGGTGGCGGGCCCTGCGGGCGTCTCCGGTGTCCTGACCGGCTCCGAATTCTTCCGGTGCTCCGAGAAGCCACTGGGCCCGACGCTGCTGGACTTCTGGAGGTGGAGCGAGTCCGACCTTCTCAACAGCCTGACGCGGACGCGGCTCGCCGAGTTCATGGTGGCTTCCGCTCTCGGCGCACGCGCCGTGGGGCCGCGCGATGAGCGCTCGTCACTCGAGCTGGTGACACCGGACGGCGTCGAGGTAAGGGTCAAGTCCGGCTCCTTCCTCAAGAGCTTTCATCAGCGCGATCTCTCTAAGGTCGTATTCATCCCGCAGGTTTCCCCCTCACATTCCCACGCGGGAGCCGGCCGACCCCCCACGTATCGGGCGCAGGTCCACGTCTTCGCGCTCCTCGATCACGTCGAAAGGGCCACCGTGGATCCTCTCGACCTCGACCAGTGGCGTTTCTTCGTCCCACCCACGTCGAAGATCGAGGCGCTCGTTCTGGAGCAGCATTCGCTCACCGTTCCCGCGCTCGACGAGATCTCTGGCGGGAGTGTGGCCTACGAGGACCTCAGGGAGGCCGTTGAGAGGGCCGTGAGGTCGTGAGCGTGGCCGGCGATCCAGCCTCGAAGTAAGAGCGAATTCGGTCGCTCGAGGGCGCCGCCCTCAGGTCAGCGTCGCGAGCCCCTCCATGTCGTCGGCGGTGTAGAGGTGCGTCCCCGCCGGCCGGTCGCGCGCGACGGCGACCATGGCGCGCGCGACGGTGTCCGCCTTGATCGGCCGGTATTTCCTGGCGGGCCCCACGAGGGCGAAGGAGATGAGGCGAGCGGCCGCGATCCCGAGCGACTCCGCCGGGCGCCTCTCGGCCCTGTGGCCGATCAGGAAGGACGGCCGGAAGATGTGCAGGCCCGCGAATCCGAGCTTCGCGACGGAGACCTCGGCCTCGCCCTTGACGCGGCTGTAGAAGATGCGCGACTTCGGATCGGCCCCGATCGCGCTCACGAGATAGAAGTGATCCGCGCCGGTACGAAGGGAGGTTTCCGCGAGTCGCACGACGTACTCGTAGTCGACCTTCCGGAACTCCGCTTCGGAGCCGGCCTTGGCCATCGTCGTGCCCAGGCAGCAGAAGACGTCCTGGACGCGCGGGAACGCCGACATGCGGCCGAGCCGCTCGAAGTCGACGGTCCGCTGCTCCAGCCGCTTGTGGTTCACGTTCAGGGGGCCGCGGACGAACGCGACGACGTGCTCGTGAAGGCCGCTCGCGAGGAGGCGGCGCAGGCAATATCCGCCCACGAGACCGCTGGCGCCCGCCACGATGGCCGTGCGTCCTGACATGAGGTGCTCCCCGATTGTAGGCGAGAATCGGACGTGGCCACCGTCGAGACGATTCTGACCCTTCTCGTCCTCACGACGGCGCTCGCGTTCCTCGCGCGCAAGGTGAACGTGCCTTATCCGATCGTGCTCGTCGTCGCGGGGATGGGCCTGGCCTTCGTCCCGTCTCTTCCCAGCGTGACGCTCGATCCGCAGCTCGTCTTTCTGCTCTTCTTGCCGCCGATCCTGTACGCGGCCGCGTACTTCACCTCCTGGCGCGACTTCCGGACGAATCTCTTCTCGATCACGCTCCTGGCCGTGGGCCTCGTCATCGCCACGACGACGGCGGTCGCGGCGGCGGTGCATGCCCTGGTTCCGGGAATCGCCTGGCCGGTCGCCCTCGTGCTCGGTGCGATCGTGTCGCCGCCGGACGCGGTCGCCGCAACCGCGATCGCGCAGCGGCTGCACCTTCCGCGGCAGATCGTGACCATCCTCGAGGGCGAGAGCCTCGTGAACGACGCCACGGGCCTCGTGCTCCTGAAGTTCGCCACGGTCGCCGTCGTGACGGGCTCGTTCTCGATCGCGTCCGGCGTGGTCGAGTTCGCGGCTCTCGTCGCGGGGGGCATCGCCGTCGGGCTCGCGATGGGGTTTCTTTTCGTCTGGGTGCAGCGCTTTCTCGACGAGCCGATCCTCGCGACGACGGCTTCGATCCTCGTCTCGTTCCTCGTCTACATCGTGGCGGAGCGACTTCACGTCTCGGGCGTCCTCGCCGTGGTCGTGGCCGGGTTGCTCCAGGGGCGCTACGTGCCGCACATCTGGTCGTCCGCGGCGCGCCTGGAGGGAACCGCCGTCTGGCAGACGCTCGTGTTCCTGCTCAACGCCCTCGTGTTCGTCCTGATCGGACTTCAGCTCCCGGCGATCCTCGACGGCCTCGACCGCCCCTGGCCCACCGTGGTGGACGGCGTGTTCGCGGCGTTCTGGGCCATGGTGATCGTCCGCCTCGCGTGGATGTTCCCGGGCGCGTATCTGCCGCGATACCTCTCGGAGAGTTTCCGGAAAACTCATCCGTACCCGCCCTGGCAGGCCGTGACGATCGTGGGCTGGGCCGGCATGCGGGGCGTCGTCTCGCTCGCGGCCGCGCTCTCGCTGCCGTTCACGCTCGCGGACGGAAGCCCCTTCCCGGCGCGCAACTTCCTCGTCTTCCTCACGTTCGCGGTCATCCTGGGGTCGCTCCTGATCCAAGGCCTCACGTTGCCGCCTCTCATCCGCTGGCTGCGCGTCGCGGAGGACCGGACCGCCGAGCGCGAGGAGCGCCACGCCCGCCTCAAGCTCGCCGAAGCCGCGATCGACCATTTGGACGGAAAGATGGACGCGGGCGAGCTCCACGCGCATCAGGTGCACCCCGTGAGGCAGGAGTACATGCAGAGGGTGCGAGCCTTGAAGGGGCTCGAGGGGGCGCCGGCGACCGGGCTCACCACGATCGGCACCACGAAGGCGCTGCGCCGCGAGGCCCTCGACGTCCAGCGGAATCAGCTGCTCAAGCTCCGCAGCGAGGAGGTCATCGGCGACGACGTGCTGAATCGGATCCAGTACGAGCTGGACCTCGAGGAGCTGGGGCTCAGATGAGCCGCTAGCGCTTCACCGCCGCGGGTAGTTCTCCCTCGACCCAGCGGTAGAGGCCGGGAGCGAGGTCCTTCGCCGAGGCCATCGTGCCGTCCGGCCACCGGACGTCGACCGCGTCGAGCTTCGCGGCGGAGCCGAGGCCGATCGTGATCGTCCTGTCGTTGACCGACAGGTAGCCGTCGCCGCCCGAGACCTCGTCCACCCGCTTCTTCCCGCCCACCGCGCACGTTACGCGCGTGCCGAGGGCAAGGCGGTTCTTCCCCTTCGTCGCGAGCTGGAGCCTCACGGAGCGCGCGGGCGTCTCGGTGACGTTCCGGAAAATCCGCGCGGGGCCTCCGTTCTCGGTCACGACGAGGTCGGGCCGGCCGTCGCCGTCGAGGTCGGCCACGGCCAGGCCACGGCCGACGATCGGGACGAGGAAGCTCGCGCCGGCCTGTGACGACACGTCGGCGAACCGGCCGGAGCCCAGCCCGCGGAAGAGAAGCGGCGGCTGGCGGTAGGTCACGGTGGGCTGGACGTCCTGGACCGAGGTCTCCACGTGTCCGTTCACGCCGACGAGATCCAGCACGCCGTCGAGGTCGAAGTCAGCGAACGCGACGCCGAACGTGAGCGGCAGGAGCGACGTCCTCCCGATGCCGCTCTGCACGGACTCGTCCACGAAGAAGTCGCCCTTCGGCCCGGCGCTCCAGACGGACCACATCTCGTTCGAGAAGTTGCCGATCACGAGCGAGACTCCGCCGTCGTTCTTCGTGTCTCCGAACGCGACGCCCATCGCTCCGCGCGCGCGGCCGTCCTCTCCCACGGCGACGCCGGCCTCGACGGCCACGTCCCGGAAGATCGGGATGCCGTTCACGGTCTTCTCGTTCCGGCAGAGGTTGTTCGGGGACGTGTCGTTCGCGACGACCAGGTCGATGCGGCCGTCGCCGTCGACGTCGCGCACGGCCACGCCGAGCGCCTTGCCGAGCGGGTTCGCGAGGTTCGCTTCCTTCGTGATCTCGCGGAAGCGCCCCCCGCCGAGGCCCTTGTAGAGGCGCGAAGGCGTCCCGGGATACCGCTCAGGCGTGCAGTAGGACTTGGTCCTTCCGTCCAGCGAGCAGTACATGTCCGTCTTCGGCGTCCAGTTGACGTACTGGCCGACGAAGAGGTCGAGGATGCCGTCGCCGTCGAAGTCCGCGAACGCCGCGGACGTGCCCCAGCCCGAGCCGACGAGGCCCGAGCCTTTCGTCGCGTCGCGGAAGTGGCCCTTCCCGTCGTTCAGGAAGAGGCGGATGTCGTCGAGGCCCGTGACGACGACGTCGGGAAAACCGTCGTCGTTCACGTCGCCGACGGCGAC
>DATGDV010000376.1:0-6217 GCA_035310685.1 Thermoanaerobaculia bacterium | reverse complement strand
CCACGAAGCGGATCAGCGCGTTCATCGAAGCTGCAGTCCGCTCGCGGATCCATCCGGATCGGGCGACGCTGGATGCCGCCTACGGGGCGGCCGCGCACGAGCCGTGGCGTCGGCGGTTTTCTTCCGATTGGTCCGGGACCGAGGTCGAGGATTGGCCGGCGTGAAACGCGCGCCGCGTCGCGGCGACGTCTATTGGGTCGCCCTCGACCCTGCGCTCGGGACGGAGATCCGGAAAACGCGACCGGCGGTCGTCATCTCGAACGACTCCTGCAACCGGTATGGATCCCGCGTCGTCGTCCTCCCGATCACGAGCAACGTCGAGTCACTCTATCCCGGCGAAGCTCGGATCGAGGTTCGCGGGGCCCCTGCCCGGGTTCTCGGCGATCAGATCCGATCGATGGACAAGTCGCGCCTCCGTTCGAGGGTCGGAAGCCTGACCAAAGAGGAGCTGGCGAGTGTCGAGAACGCCGTTCAGATCACTCTCGATTTGCTCCCGTCCTGACGCTTACTCCCCGTCCAGCCCGAGCGCCTTCATCTTGCGGTGGAGGGTCGTGCGGTCGAGGCCGAGGCGTTCGGCCGCGCGCGACACGTTTCCCTTCGTCTCGGCGAGGACGCGCGCGAGGTAGCGCTTTTCGAACGCCTCCCGCGCGTCGGCGAGCGTTGCGAACGCCGGGCTCTCGTCCGAGGTCGAGCGGGTCGCGGGGCGGCCGGCGGCCGCTCCGTCCTCGGGCGGGAGATCCGAGGCCCGGACGGTCGGCCCCGTCGACATGAGGAGGACGCGCTCGACCAGGTTCTGCAGCTCCCGGACGTTGCCCGGCCATTGCCTCTTCGCGAGGGCTTCGAGGGCCTCCTTCTCGAACGCCTTCGTGCGGCGGCCGCGTTTTCGCGCGAGGCTCTCGGCAAAGTGCGCCACGAGGAGGGGAATGTCCTCGGGTCGCTCCGACAGAGGCGCGACGCGCAGCGGAACGACGGCCAGCCGGAAATAGAGATCCTCGCGGAACGTCCCCGCGCGAATCATCGCGGGCAGGTCCCGGTTCGTCGCGGCGATGATGCGCACGTCCGTCTCGAGCGTCCGGGTGCCCCCGACACGCGTGATGCGTCCGTCCTGGATGGCGCGGAGGATCTTGGACTGCGTGCGCGCCGACATATCGCCGATCTCGTCGAGGAAGAGCGTGCCCTTGTCGGCCTGCTCCCATTTCCCCTTGCGGTCGTCGATCGCACCCGTGAACGAGCCCTTCACGTGCCCGAACAGCTCGCTTTCGATGAGCTCCTCCGGAATCGCCGCTCCGTTGACCTCGATGAACGGGCCCGCGGCACGCGGCGACGCGCGGTGCAGCGCGCGCGCGACGAGCTCCTTCCCGACGCCGCTCTCGCCCACGATGAGGACGCGCGCTTCCGAGGCTCCGGCGCGCCGGATCTCGTCGAGTAGTCGCGTCATCACCGGGCTGGTCCCGAGCAGCGTCTCATGAGCCGCATCGTCCGTGCGGCTCATGAGCTCGCGTTTCAGGTCGTCGCGCTCGCGGGCAAGGCGATACCGCTCGAGAGCCTTGGCGAGCGTCAAGAGGACGCGCTCGAGGGACAGGGGCTTCTCGAGAAAGTCGTCCGCGCCGCGCTTCACGGCCTGCACGGCCGTGTCCACGGTCCCGTGACCGGAGATCATGACGACGGGCATCGCGAGGCCGGCGGCGCGCAGCCGATCGAGCACGGCGAGGCCGTCGAGATCCGGCAGCCAGACGTCGAGGAAGATCGCCTCGGGGCGCTCGTCCTCGTCGCCGAAGGCGCGGGCGAGAGCCTCCTGCCCGAGGCCGACCGCGTCCACGGTGTAGCCCTCGTCGCCGAGGATCTGCGAGAGCGTCTTGCGGATCCCCGGCTCGTCGTCGCAGACGAGGACGCGCGGGCCTTCCGTCATGCAGGGCTCTCCGGAACGCGAGCGCTCATGTGCATGCGGTGATCACGCGGCCGGCCATTCGAGGAGGAAGCGACATCCGTGGGGGACATTCTCCTCCACGCGGACGCGGCCCGCGTGCTCGGCGGCGATGCGCGCGACGATCGCGAGGCCGAGACCCGATCCTCGCGCCTTCGTCGAGAAGGCCGGGTCGAAGACGCGCTCACGCTCCGCTTCGGGAATGCCGGCCCCGTCGTCCTCCACGACGAGTCGCGCCCGTCCCTCCTCGACACCCGCGACGATTCGCACGTGGCCGCCTCCCGGAGTGGCCGCCACGGCGTTGTCCACCAGGTTGATGAGCGCGCGCTTGACCTGCTCGGCGTCCGCGTTGACGAGCGGAAGATCTTCCGGGACCTCGGCCGAAACCGTCACGCCCCGCTTCACGTTCGCGTACAGATTCGTGACCTGCTGGACGACGGCGCCGAGATCCGTCGGGGCGAGATCCGCGGCCGGCAGCCGGGCGAAGCGCCCGAACGTGTCGACGAGCGACGCGAGCGTCGTGACCTCCTCGATGATGGTGGAGGCGCCCTCGCGCGCGACGGAGGCGAGGCCGTCGGGATCGGCGTTCACCCCGAGAGCGCGCCTCCGGATGCGTTCCGCCGCGAGGCGGATCGGCGTGAGCGGATTCTTGATCTCGTGCGCCATGCGGCGCGCGGCTTCCTCCCAGGCCGCGGCACGCTCGGCCGCGACGAGAGCGGTCGTGTCCTCGAGCGTCACGACCCATGCCCCCGCATCCGCGGTCCCCGCCGGAATCCGCGTCACGCGCGCCTCGAGCACGCGAGGCCCGATCTTCAGCGTCGCCTCGCGCGGGGCGGCCGGCGTCCGTGCGCGCGCGAGGAACTCGGCGAGCGGCGCGAGGGACTCGGAGGCGAGGAGATCCTGTGCGCGGGGGAAGCGGGTGTTCTCGTCGCGGCCCAGCAGGCGCCGCGCGGTCTCGTTCAGGAAATACAGCGTGTCGTCGTCGCCGAATGCGACGACGCCGGCGTCGAGCCGCGCGAGGATCGTGCGCACGCGGCGGCGCTCCTCGTCGACGCGCTCGTTCGTTGCGGCGAGCTCCGCGTTCGCGGCGACGAGCTCGGTACGGCTCTTGCGCAGCTCGGACGTCATCGCGTTGAAGGCGCGCGAGAGAGCGGAGATCTCGTCCCCCCCTTCCACCTCGACGAGCGCGTCGAAGTCGCCCGCGCCGACGCGTCGCGCCGAGGCGGCGAGGGCCGCGATCGGGCGCGTCACGCGGCGGGCGAGGAGCAGGCCGACCCACACGGCGGCGAGGAGGACCAGGAACGCGAGGAGGAGGAAGAAAAGCACCTGCACGGCTTCGAGCTGGGCACGCTCGGCCTTCAGCATCGCGTACGCCGAGGTCGCGCGCGAAAGCTGGCGCAGCGGCTCGGCCTCGGCGGGCGGGTCGAACGTGCCCACGACGAGGAGGCCGGCCGGCAGCGAGACGACCGTGCGTCCGGCCTGTCCGCCGTCCCTCGTGGGCTCGAGACGCCGCGAGAGGCCGCGGGCTTTCGCGTCCGCCAGCCATTCGGCTCCGGGCTCGTTCACGTCGCGCAGCGGCCACCTCGTGGCGCTGACGGCCACCGCCGGCCGGCCGGGCCGCCTCCACTCGATGAGATCGACGCCCGATTCCTCGCGCGCCGACGACAGGAGCGCGACGAGGCTGCTGTCGGACATGGCCGTCAGCCGGGGCGCGAGGCGTTCGGCCGTGCGCCTTTCCAGCGCCGCCTCCCGCGCGCGGAGGAGATCGGCGACGTCGCGGCCGGCTCGCACCGTCTCTTCGACCGGCGGCGCGAACCACCGCTCGACGCTCTTCTGCAGGAGGCCGGTGGTGGGGAGCACGAGGAGCGTGATCGGCAGGAGCGCGAGACCCACGTACGAGACGACGACGCGCACGCGGAAGCGCGACCCGAAGACGCCGCGGCGCGACTCGACGACGAGCTTCGCCGCGCTCCTCACGAGCACGAAGACGAGCGCCAGGATGAGGACGACGACGATGTAGAAAAGGACGAAGAGAACGACGCGGTTCGTCGCGGCGACGGGCGCGAGATTGCGCGTGCGGAGGACGAGGGCGTAGCCGCCGGCGAGCGCCGCGCCGAGGGCGAGCGCGATGGCGACGAGGATCCGGTTGTCGCGCGCCCAGCGCCGCCCGGGCGAAACCGGCGGTGACGAGTCCTTCAGCGCGCGCCGCTGGCCGTCCACTCGAAGATCCCCGATCGCACCCACGAGGTCTCGGCGCTCGTGGGCACCACTCCGAGGGCCACGCCGCTCCCGTACAGGCAGCGCACGCGGACCAGGAGCTTCTTGCCGAGCAGGTGGTCGCCCATCGTGAAGAACGGCAGGCCGGGCACGTTCGCGAGCGCGGCCGCCGCTTCGTCGCGCGTCGGCACGACCTTCGTGTCGAGGAGGCGGGCGTCCAGCCGGCGCTCGACCGCGTAGTCGGAGGTGACCGGCCGGTACGTGGCCGTCACGGCGTAGTGCCTCTCGTCCTTGAGGCCGTCGAACCACAGATTCCGGAAGGAGAAGAGACGCAGCTCCCAGCTGACGGTCGTGGGGAGCCCGGAGGCGAGCCGCTGCAGCACGCTGTCGGGCAGCGCGGGCGAGAGGCGCGCGTTGACGTGGAGCTCACGTCCGGCGACCCAGGTCGAGACGCCGGGAATCACGGGGCCGTCGCCTTCGATGATCGCCCGGGCCGGGCTCGCCCCGGCGAGGAGGGCGGCCAGAAGCAAGGGAACCTTGGTGCGCACCCCCCGACTTTAGCGGGTCGGCGGGATTCCGGTTCAGATTCGGGAGGTCAGAGCCGCGCCCTGCGCCGTCTTCGCGGGAGCCGCGAACGCCGCCTGGCTTTCCTCGCGCAGAAGCCGCGCGAGAGCCGCGTGCATGGCGTGCCCCGCCTTGTGCGCGACGAGGTGGCCGAGGACCGGACGTCCGACGAGCGCGAGATCCCCGAGGAGGTCGAGGGCCTTGTGGCGCACGAACTCGTCCCCGAAGCGCAGCTCGCCGTTCACGACGCGATCGTCGCCGACCACGATGCAGTTGTCCTCCCGGGCTCCCCGGGCGAGGCCGTGCGCCTTCAGCGTCTCGTACTCGGCGAGGAAGCCGAACGTGCGAGCCGGCGCGATGTGCGCGGCGTACGACTCGGGCGTGAGAACCACGGTGATCGACTGCCGTCCGACCGCCGGGTTCGGGAAATCGATCGTGTACGTCACGCGCAGGTCGTGCGCGGGACGGATCTCGAGCTTCCGCGCGCCCGGTCCGGCGACCGCGACGACGCGCGACGGGACGAACGGGACGGCGCGCGCGTTCAGCGCGACGAGGCCGGCGGTTCCGAAGGCATCCAGCCAGGGGAGAGCGCTCCCGTCGAGGATGGGCACTTCGGGACCGTCGAGCTCCACGAGGAGGTTGTCGAGCCCCGCGCCCACCGCCGCGGAAAGGAGATGCTCCACCGTGGCCACGTCCCGGCCGCGCTCGCCGAGCGACGTCGCGTGGTCGAAGCGCCCCGCCGCCTCGGCGATGGCCGGGATGAAGGCATCGATGTCGGACCGGTAGAAGACGATCCCGTGGTCCGCGCGGGCCGGATGCAGGACCGCCCGCACGTGGCGGCCCGTGTGCAGGCCGATTCCGGCGAGCCGGACACGCCGGACGAGAGTGTTCTGAGCTCGCATTCGAGCGGAGATCTGCACGGCGGGTGCCACCTCGGAGCCGCCTTTTTTCGGGGGATTCCGCGGCTCGGGGACCCCCTTCGAAGGCGCGGGTGTGGCGAAAACCCCTCACGTGCGGCTTTTCCGTCACACCGCCTTCTCCGGGCGATTCGTGCAGAATGACGGCTGATATCCTGTTCGCTTCCGGGAGGCTGCCGTGCTCGCGCCCGCTGAGGAGAAGTACTATCAGGACTTTCTCGCCGTGCTCAGCCAGAAATGGCGGCCGGCCAAGGCGGCCTTCTACACGCTCGATCCCGCGAGCGGCACGTTTCGGCTGAAGGCGCAGTTCGGATTCGGCCGGACGGATCATCTCGCCGAGCGCCTCGGCCGCAACGAGGCGCTCGTCAATCATCTCTACGAGCATCGCGAGCCGACCTTCATCAACAACATCAATGCCGCGGGAAAGCTGACGGACGTGATGGCTCGGGCGACGTCGACGCGCATGCTCCTCGCCCCCCTCTACCTCGACGGGCGGATCATGGGGCTCGTCGACGTGCGCGAGAAGGCCGGGCGCCAAGGCTTTTCCCAGGACGACGTGATCGAGATCTCCGACCTCCTGCGCCGCTTTGCGATC
>DATGDV010000375.1:0-4812 GCA_035310685.1 Thermoanaerobaculia bacterium | reverse complement strand
GGGCAGGACTTTGATGGCCACTTCTCGCCCGAGTCGCGTGTCGCGGGCTCTCCAGACCTCACCCATCCCTCCCGCCCCGAGGAGACCACATACCTCGTAAGGGCCAAGACGGGATCCGGCGGCGAGCGCCATGCTGGGACTGCTGCGACGATTCTAGGTCCGGCGTCCCTCGCGCCCTCCGACGCGACGGCGTCTCAACGAATGCCAAACGTCGCGAGGAAATACGTCGGACCGGATTTCCGCGCGACGGCGTGGTCGGGATTCGCCGCGAGGTGCTCGAGCACCTTGAAGACCGTCTCGGTCTCGTCCGGCGCCCCGGCCGAGGCCGCGATGCGCTCGGCCGTCCGGAAAAGGCCCTTCTCCCGGCGGAGATCCTCGAGGAGCCTGGCCTGCAGGGCGAGGACCTGGGCCGCGGCCTTCTTTCCGGCCTCGACTCCGGGCTGGTGATACGCGTTGATCCCGATGAGCTGCGCGTAGAGGCCGACCGTCCGTTCGTAGAGGGCGATGAGGATGCCGACGGAGCGCGCCGAGGCGTCCGGAAGCGTGAGCGTGATCGAGCCTCGCCCGTTCTCGTGGAGGGCCTTCCGCGTGCCGAGGAGAAAGCCGTGGAGGTAGTCCCCCGACGTGACGTCCGGCTCGACGACGAGCGACGCGGCGGCGTTCTCGCGGTCGCATGCGACCTCGACGAACGTCACGAAGAAGTTCGGCACGCCGTCGCGGAGCTGCTGCACGTACGCGTGCTGGTCCGTCGAGCCCTTGTTTCCGTAGACGGTGATGCCCTGGTGGACGACGTTGCCCGCGAGGTCCCTCTCCTTTCCGAGCGATTCCATGACGAGCTGCTGGAGGTATCGCGAGAAGAGCAGGAGCCGGTCCCGGTACGGGAGGACGACCATGTCCTTCTGGCCTTTTCCGCCGGTCTCGCGGTACCACGCGAGGGCGAGCATCGCGGCGGGGTTCTTCGCGACCTCCGGGATGCGGGTCGCCTCGTCGCACGCGGCGGCGCCGGAGAGAAGACCGTCCACGTCGAGCCCCTGGAGCGCCGCGGGCAGGAGGCCGACGGCGGAGAGCTCCGACGTCCGCCCGCCCACCCAGTCCCACATCGGGAAGCGCGCGAGCCAGCCGTCCCGGACCGCCACGCCGTCCAGCTCGCTCCCCTCGCCCGTCACCGCGGCGGCGTGGCGCGAGAACGCGAGTCCCTTCGCGCGGTACGCCTCCTTCGCTTCGAGCATTCCGTTGCGCGTCTCCTTCGTGCCTCCGGACTTCGAGATGACGACGGTGAGCGTGCCCTCGAGGCCGCCCGGAGTCGCCGCGATGCGGGCGAGCTCGCGGGCCATGCCGTCGGGGTCCGTGTTGTCGAAGAAGAACGGCCGAAGCGGGTCGGAGGGCGAGCCGAGCGCGTCGGCCACGAACTGCGGCCCGAGAGCCGAGCCGCCGATCCCGACGACGAGGAGGTTCGTGAAACGCGGCGCCCTCTCGGGCGCGATGCGGCCCCCGTGGACGGCCTGTGCGAAGTCCTCGATGCGCGTGAGCGTCCCGCGAATCGCCTCGGCCGTCTCGGCGTCCGGCGCGCGCTCGGGCGCCCGCAGCCAGTAGTGGCCCACGCGCCGGTTCTCGTCGGGGTTCGCGATCGCGCCGGCCTCGAGCGCCTTCATCGCCGCGAAGGCCGCGGGGAACGCGGAGGTCACGAGCGGATCTCGATGGAGCGCGTCGTCGGCCAGCGTCGTCTTCGAGAGGTCGACGAGGAGCGAGAGGGACGGCACGTGGAGGGAGAGGGCCTGATACCGCTGCCACGGACGGAGGCTCATGGGGCAAGACTATCCTTCCCCGCGTAAACGGAGGTGGAGATGGCGGCTCGGGCGCGGGGTGAAATCGCCCTCGGGATCGATCTCGGCGGGACCAAGATCCTGGCGGGCGCCGTGGACGGCGCGGGAAGGATCGTCGGGCGAGGCAAGCTCAAGACTCCCTTCGAGAGCGACGCGGCGGGTCTCCTTCAGGCGCTCGTCGAGGCATCCGATCTGGCGCTGAAGGAGGCCGGCGCCTCGCGGGAGCGCGTGAGCGCGCTCGCCGTGGCTGCGCCGGGCGCCGTGGACGCGGAGAAGGGCGTGATGATTCGCGCCGGGAACCTCGCGGTGAAGAACTGGGACGTGGTCCGGGCGCTGGGCGGCGCGTTCCCGAAGGCCCGCCGGCGCCTCGGACACGACGTCCGCCTCGCGGCTCTCGCCGAGGCGCGGCTCGGCGCGGGGCGCGGCGCGTCCACGATGGTCGCCGTCTGGGTCGGAACGGGCGTGGGCGGCGCCGTCATCATCGACGGAAAGATCCACACCGGCTGGAACCGCAACGCAGGCGAGATCGGCCAGATCCAGATCGATTTCCGGCGCGCGGAGCCCGGCAAGCCCGACGGAACCCTGGAAGGGATCGCGGCCAAGGTCGGGATCACGGCGTGGCTGAGAAGGAGGATCGCCGAAGGAGAGAAGACCTCCCTCGAGAAGGCCGTGTCGAAGAAGAGCACGCGGCTGAGCGGCTCCGAGCTCCGGGAGGCCGTGGAGGCGAAGGACGCGCTCGCGCTCCGCGCGCTCGCCCGGTCCGCCAAGGCCGTGGGCCTCGCGATGGCGAACGTCTTCAACGTCTTTTCGCCCGACCTCTTCGTCCTCGGCGGCGGGGTGGCGGTGGACGTCGGCGCGTCGTATCTCGCCGACGTGCGGAAATGGGCCGACCGTTTCGCGTATACGCAAGAGCTCGGGAAGCTGCGGGTCGAGCCGGCCGCGCTGGGCGACGACGCGGGTCTCCTCGGGGCCGCCCTGTACGCGCGCGAATAGCGTCTGGCACAATCGGACGCGCATGGGCTGCACCGGCTGCTCCCTCGGAACCTCCACGAACCCCGGCGGCAATTACGTCGGAGTCCGCCTCGCCGACGCGATGGACGGAAAGACGACGCTCGTGTTCACGGGCGAGATCGCGGTCAAGCCCGGAGAGCGCATCATCGTGGAAGCCGAGAACGGCCCCGAGTTCGCCGAAGTCACGACGACGACGCCGGTGCTCGCGAAAGCGTGCTCGTCGAGGAAGGCGAAGCGCTTCCTGAGGCTCGCGTCGGACTCAGAGTACGCCGACTACGCCGAGAGGGTCGAGCTCCAGGACGCCGCCCGCCTCTTCGCCGACGCGGTGGTTCTCGAGCTGAAGCTGGACCTGCACGTCGTCAAGTGCGCGGTGGGCTTCGACCGGCGGCGGATGATGGTGCTGTACACGTCCGAGAAAAAGCCCGAGACGCGCGAGCTGGCCCGCAGGATCAGCGACCGCTTCGAGATCCGCGTCGAGATGAAGTCCATCGGGGTGAGGGACGAGACGAAGCTGATCGGCGGAATCGGCTCGTGCGGCCTCACCCTCTGCTGCTCGACGTGGCTCAAAAGCTTCCATCCCGTGGCCATCAAGATGGCCAAGATGCAGGGCCTCACCCCGAACCCCTCGAAGCTCACGGGTCAGTGCGGGCGCCTGAAATGCTGCGTGGCGTACGAGCTCGAGGGCGGAATCGAGGCCGCCCGGCGGATGAGCCACGGGGGCGAACGGGCCCGCCCCGCCCCGCCCGCCGCCTGAAGTCTTTTTCCGAGGCCTCGCTTTTCCGCCGGGGCGCGGAATAGACTCCCGCTCAAGTTCGTTCCCATCGCATGGGTCCCCCAAGAGGAGTCCTCGACATGGCTTCGGTGAAAAAGCCGCCGACCCCAGCAGAGCCTTCCGCCGCCGCGGAGGGAGCAGCGGAGCTCGGCCCGCGGAAGCTCATCCGGCCCTCGCTGGCCCGCGTCCTGCGCGACCAGGGCGTCCCGTCGCGAGGCCCTTCGTCTCGAAAAATGGTCCCCCCCGAGCAGACGAACGCCGAGGCGTACTACTACCTCAAGCAGATGCAGAGCAAGACGCCGATCGTGGTCCGCCTGGTCGACGGCGAGGAGCTGCGCGGCTGGATCGAGTGGTACGACAAGGACGTGATCAAGCTCAACCGCGAGTACGGGCCGAACCTGCTCATCCCGAAGCGCTCCATCAAGTATCTCTTCAAGGAAGAGGAGGAGCGCATGCACAAGAGAAGGCTCCGCCCGCCCGGGACGCCGCCTTCCGAGGGGCCGACCGGAGCCGGCTAGTCAGCGTCTTTGAAGAACGGGGGCCGAGATGCAGTTCAAGAAGCTCCAGTCCCGATCCGATTACAAGCTCGCGTCCTATACGGGACACCATTCCGACGGCGTCTGTGCCTGTGTGGTCGTCGGCTTCGCCACGAACAGCTTCGTCCTGAACTCTCATCAGGTCGGCCTCCTCTCCATGGGCGTTCCGATGCTGCAGAGGCCGCCGAGCGTCCTCGAGATGTACGCGCGCACCGATCGCAGCGGGTCCGACGAATACAACATGGGCCTGTCACGAAGGAGACTCCTGGCGACGCAGGACACCCTGGTCTCGGTCGGCGCGCCGAACGGGAAGGTCTTCACCGACAACGCCAAGGCCCTGGGCGAAAACTTCGATCGGTTCATGGGCATGGAGGATGAGTCGCGCGCCGCGGGAGGACGGGCGGTGTGGCTCTTCTTCTGGCCCTCGCAGGCCGCGTTCGACGAGGGTCCCGACGACAGCGACGATCTCTCGCTGGGGACGCTCGTGCACTTCGGCCGCGACTTCACGCCGCCGGGCTGAGGCGTCCCGGTTACACTCCTGCCTCACGGCTCGCCGCGAAAGGATTGGCTCGACCGACCCATGAATACGTCCGCGCTCACCAAGGACTCCCTCACCGCCTTTGCCCGCGAGAACCGCGCCCGCTTCGAGGGGCTGCTCCGCGATTTCGTC
>DATGDV010000374.1:0-10029 GCA_035310685.1 Thermoanaerobaculia bacterium | reverse complement strand
CCTCGGCTCCTGCTTCGAGGCGCTCCTCGTGGAGAAGCCGGACTTCGCGGCGGGCGCGTACGACAACCTCCTCCTCGGCGCGCTGTTCCGCGCCGTCTTCGGCACGCCGTACGCGGAGGCGCACGGTCCGACGCCTTTCGCCGCTCCCGGCGACGACACGCACCTTTCGGGAAGCGCGACTCCCGAGGAGCTCCGGGCGGCTCTCGCGGCGATCCGTGACCAGCAGGCTTTCCAACGCCTCCGCACATCCTTCGAAAGGTCCGATCGCGCGCTCGCCCGCCTCGCGGCGCGCGAGGGGCTCACGCGGGGCGCGCTGCACGTGCCGAGCGTCCTTCCCCGGGGGCGCGCGTTCGAGTCGCGCATCAAGGCCGTCGCGAGGCGGTTCATCGGATCCCCGTGAAGCTTCTCCTCGCATCCGCGCACCGCTACGCCGATCTCGCCCGCCTCTGGTACCGCTTCGTCGCCCGCCATCTCGCGCCCGTCCTCCGCGCGGCCGGCGCCGACGTCGAGATCCTCGTCTTTCGCGACGCGCACCCGGAATCATTCGACCCGAAGGACTTCCCCGGCGCGACGCTCCTCGCGGCCGGGCCGTTCGCGCGCGATTTCCTCGAGTTCTACGACGCCGCGCTTCTCCGGGAGAGCGACATCCTCTTTCTCCTCGACGCGGACCTCTTCGTCCTCGACGGGTCGTGGGTGGCGTCGTTCCTGGCGCGCTTCGAGGATCCGTCCGTCGCAGCGGTCTCGCTCCTCCGCCGCACGGAGCAGCCCGGCGTTTACGCACTGCTCGCTCGGACGTCCGCGTACCGCGCGCTGGACGCGCCGGCCTTCGCGCCGTCGTACGAGGGCCTCGGCACGCCCGCCGCGGTCAACCGCCAGCCCGGCGACCGCGCCGCGATCGCGCTTCGGGCGCGGGGTCTGACGATCCTCGACGTCCCGGCCTCCG
Source organism: Thermoanaerobaculia bacterium (assembly GCA_035310685.1). Taxonomy (GTDB): domain Bacteria; phylum Acidobacteriota; class Thermoanaerobaculia; order UBA5066; family UBA5066; genus Fen-183. Next base: position 9,086 of record DATGDV010000374.1, on the reverse strand, counting down.
CGGCCGCGGGGCGCCTCGCGGATTTTCACGGCACGACCGTCATCCGCGCGTCGCGCGAAGTCTTCGGCCCGGCGCTCGGCCCGCGCTTCGACAGGCTCCTGTCCGAGAAGCCGTACTTCGCGATGGGCGCGTACGACAACCTCCTTCTCGGGACGCTCTTCCACGCCGTCTTCGGGGCGCCGTTCGCGCCCGGCGAGGACGGCACGCCCCTCGCGGGGAGCGCGACCCTCGAGACGTTGCGCGAGGCCCTCAAGCGCGTGAGGGACCGAACGGCTCTCGCGCGTTTTCTCGCCTACGCGGCCCGGTCGAATCGCGCCGCTTCGGGGCTCTTCCGGCGCGAAGGCGTGCCGTTCTCGCCGCCCCGCCTTCTCCCGCTCGCCCGCGCACTGGAGGCCCGGGCCTGGGGGCTCGCGCGGTTCCTCGCGCGGCGGACCGCGTGAGCGGGCCGTCCCTCACGGTCTTCACGGCGACCGTGTACGCGGACGTCGCGCGGATCTGGGACGCGTGCGTGACGCGGGCGCTCGGCAGCGCGGCCCGGCTCGAGATCTTCGACGACTCGCCGGGTCAGGGGCTCGACCCCGAGCTCTACCCAGGCGCCTCGGTCCTGAGGCGCTCCTCGGCCCGGCGCGACTTCCACGAGGCCTACAACGACGCCGTTCGCCGCTGCGAGACGCCCTTTCTTGCGTTCGTGGACAGCGACGTCTTCTGGCTGGATCCCGGCGCCTGGCCGCTCGCCGAGGGCGAGCTCGCGAATCCGCGGGTCGCCGCGGTCTCCTTCGTCTCGCGCGCGCGCACGGCCAGCCACGGAACGTTCGCGGTCGCGATGAAACCCGGACCCTACCGCGACGCGCTCGAAGTCCTCCCGTGCGGATTCTTTCCCGCGGTCGAGGGCGTCGACCCGTCCGTTCCGCGGGAGAGGTGGATCGAGCACGACACGGGCGACCTCGTGACGCGCACCGTCCTCGCGGCCGGCCACGAGGTGCGCTTTCTGAGGCTGGACGGGAGCGGCGGCGCGTTCGCCCGCTACGACGGGATCACGCTCTCCCGACGCGCCTCTTCCTGGATGGGACCCGCGGCACTCGCGGCGATGGCGAAGCGGAGCGACTACTTCTGGCACGGGTGGGTCGGGAACCTCGCGCTCCAGCGCCTTCACGACGGCCTCTTCCCGGCCGGGCCGCGCTATGACTACCCGTTTCCGCGGTCCGCGGCGATTCTCCGCGCCTTCTCGACGAGCCCGCGCAGAACGTACGACCGCCTCGCCTACCTTCTTCGCCTCCGCCGACAGGCCGCCGCCGTTCGCGCGTTCGTCCGCGGCGGCTAGGCGCGCAGGAACTTCTCGATGCGGCGGGCGCCGGCGCGCATCCGGCGCGCCCGGGAAGCGGCATCGCGCAGGGATCCCAGGCCTCCCGACGCCATCGCGGCCCAGACGGCGGCCGTCGGCACGCGGAACGAGAACGGTGGCCCGTCGGGGAACGTCCGGGCGTAGAGCCGTCGCAGGGCGATATTCCCGAGGCATCCCTCGCGGAAGTAGACGTGCTCTCTCGCGAGCGCGAGAAGCGGCCCGTCCCCGGACCACGCCGCGAGCAGTTGCGCGTTCGTGAGGGCGTCGAAGCGCACGAAGGCTCCCTCATCCCCGAGCGGCAGAACGTCGATCCTTCCGCCGCGCCTCGCGACGGCGCGCGTGAGGAGGTCACCCGTGTCGTGGCCGCGCCATTGTCCCGGCCGTTCCCCGTTGACCTCTCCCTCGACGCGCGGGAGGAAGCCGTCCGGCGCGTCTTCGCACGCCGCGCGGTACGCCGCGACGTTCAAGACGAGCGCGACGGTGTCGTCACCTCCCGTGGCCCCCCGCGGCGCGCAGAGCACCGCCGCGACGTCCGGGCCGAACCGCGCGCGCACTCTCGGCCAGACGTCGCGTGACACCGCGTACGTGTCCGTGTCGAGGAGCGCGAGCCACGGCGTCGCCGCCCGTCCGAGGGCGTCGTTGTACGCCTCCTGGAAGTCGCGGCGGCCCGGGCCCGGACGGAGAATCGTCGCGCCCTCTAGGCGCTCCGGCCGGAGACGGCCGGCCTCCGAGTCGTCGAAGATCTCGACGAGCGTCTCGTCGCGCGGGAACGCGCGCCTCACGCACGCGAGCCAGAGGCGCGCGAGATCCTCGCGCACGGATGCCGTGAAGATCGTGAGAAGCGGCGTCACCGGGGCGACTCGCCGCGCGGCCGGTAAAGCCCGTCCGGCCCGAAGCCGCTGTGCCAGAGGCCGCCTTCGAACGAGCCGCCGAGCCACCAGGCTCCCCAGAAAACGCCGCCGAGGAACCTGCCCGACCGGAATATCCCGCCCCACATCACGCCGGATTCGAAGACGCCGCTATCCCATTCGCACGAGTAGAGAAGCGCGCCCCGGTTGACGACGTCCGGCCCGAAGCGCTCGTGAGAACGGAGCTCTCCTGCGCGGAGCACGACGCGCTCCAGGGGCTGCGGGGAAAGACCGGGCGGGGACAGCGATTCCATGACGCGAACGAAGACCAGGGCGACATTAGACTCGATCCTCCCGATGAAAGCTCCGTCCGTCCCTTTCTCGAAGGATCTCGTCTTGCACACGCGAGGCGCGCTTTGGGTCGCGTTCGCGGTCTATCTCCTGGTTTCCGGCACCACGATGACCCACCATGAATTGTCGAGCGACGAGATTCACAGCTGGAACATCGTGAAAGGAAGTGCCTCCCTTTCGGAGCTCATTCACAACAGCCGCTACGAAGCTCATCCCCCGGGTTGGTACACGCTCCTTTGGCCCCTGTCGCGCTTCACCCACGACGCGGCCGCCATCCAGGTCCTTCACTGGGCGATCGCCTCTTCCATCGCGTTCCTGATCCTCTTCCGTTCACCCCTGCCGCCGTTGGCCCGGCTCCTCGTTCCCTTCGGCTATTTCTTCCTGTTCGAATACGCGATCCTCAGCAGGAACTACGCCATCGGAGTTCTCCTCGGCTGCGCCATCTGCGTCCTCCTCGGCACGAAGGACGGAGAGGGAACGCTTCTCTATTACGTCCTGCTCTTCTGTATGTCCAATGCCCACCTCCTGGCCGCCGTACTGGCGGGCAGCTTGCACTTCTGCGTTCTCCTCCGGATGCGTCAGCGCGGCAGGACGTCACGCGCGCTCGTGGGACACGCGGTCCTCGGCGTGCTCGTTCTTCTGCCGTCCGTGTATTTCATCTTCCCGCCGGCCGACAGCGCCCTCGATGTCGGCTCGTGGCGCGCGAAGTGGACGGCGCAACAGGTCCGCGCATTTGCTCAGGCCCCTTTGCGATGTTTCCTGCCCGTTCCCGCGTGGTGGAATTACAACTTCTGGAACACGCAGGTTCTCCTGGAAGCGAGGACCCATCACCCGATCTTCCGACTCGTCAACCCGCTCGTCGTCGTCCTGATCCTGGCCTCGGCATGTTCTGTTCTCTGGAAGCACAAAGCGAGTCTTGTCCTGTTCACCGCCAACCTCGGGATGAGCTTCGTGATCGCGGCAACCGCGTTACCCTTGAATGCGGCGCGGTATTCCGGGTTCATCTACATCGGCTTCATCCTGGCGCTCTGGCTTTACTGCGTTGAAGAGCCTCGCCTCGGGCGAGGCAAGGCGGTGCTCGTCAATGCGCTCCTCGGCATTCAAGTGGTCGGAGGCCTCTTCGCGGCCTGGAAGGACATCCGCTTGCCGTTCGCCAACTTGTCCAGGATCGTGGAGCTGATCGAGGAGGTGCCGGCCGGTTCGAGGCTCGTGACCGATTACTGGACCATGAACGCCTACTCGGCCTTCGTCGACAAGCCCATCTATTGTGTCGACATGCGACGAGAGCTGTCCTTCATCCTGTGGGACAGGAGTCTCGCGGAAACGCTGAAGAGAGAAGCGCGCTACTCGGTCGGATTCCGCGAGATCTTTCGGCAGGACGGTCCGAAAGCGGCCTACATGGTGTCGCTCAACTCACCGGAGAAGCTGAGCCGGGCTGATCACGACCTCCAGAATGCTTTCCGCGTCGTCCAGGTCGATCAACGAGAGGGCGCCATCGACAAGGGCGGTGACCTGTATCTGTATCGGATCATGCCCCGCTGAGGCGTGCGCCAGGACTTCTCGAGCTTCTCCGCCCGTCGGACCTCGTGCCGACTCAGATCCGGAACGCCCTCGCCAGGCGCCGCGCGAGAACGCGGATCCACGCGGCGACGAGGCCGACCCCCGAAGCGCCCGGAGCCGCATTCGCGCGTACCTCGCCGAGCCCCGGGAATAGCGTTCGGGCGACGAACCGCGCCCGCGGGAGCGGCCCGTCGAGGAGCGTCAGGAGCGTGCGTGTCCAGCCGCGTGTCGGACGCGTGTAGCGGAGCGCGGGCAGGACGGCTGCACGCCGTCGAAGCTCGGGTGGAACTCGCGAAGCGAGGGCGGAAAGAAAGGTCCCCTCGAAAGTAAGAGGGAAGAGCCGCTCGATCGCATCCGCCGCATAGAGCAATGGGGCGACCGTTTGCGCCCTTTCCTCCCCTCTTTCATTCGAAGAATTTCCCGAATCCTTTGAATCCTCCGGAATCTCCGGCGCGAGGACGCCGTGCGCTCGCGCGAGGAGCCGGAAATCGTGCGCCTGGATCCCCCGAATCCCGTTCCCCGCGAAATCCTCGGCCGCATGGAAGAGGAGGTGCGTCAGCAGAGCTGATCCCGCCGCGATGGCGACGGGCGTCCCGCCGAGATTACGCGTCTCCGCCCGCGCCCGAAGCTGCGCGCTTGCGTCGTAGACGCATCCGAGGACGGGCAGGCGGAACGACGTGTGAAGCTCGAGGCGGATCGGGTTGTCCGGGTCCTCCGACGCGGGGCGCACGATCTTCTCGTCCCGCCGCGCGAACACGCGGTGGCGCTTCGTGTCGAAGAGCGCGACCCAGCCGGCTCCGGCGAGTGCCTTCGTCGCCTGCTCGAGGTCGAGCGGCTCTTCGAGGAGGAGATCGAGATCCCCCATCGGCCTGCACGAAGCCTCCTCGTAATGGAAGAACGCGAGCGCCGCGCCCTTGAGCGCCACGACCTCCACGCCCACGGCACGCAGCGCGCGGACGGTCTCTTCGAGAGTGGCTCGGAGCCGTCGCGCACGCGCGCCGGCCCGCGGGCTTTCTTCGAGAAGGAACTCCGAGAGGGGCCCGGGCAGCGCCTCGACTCCAGCGCACCTGGCCGCCAGAGCCGAGAGGCCTTGCGTCGAGATCGCAAAGGCGGCGATCTCCTCTCTTCCCTTCGAGGAATCTCCTTTCAGAGTGTCTGCAAGCGCCGCGACGTCGCCCCGTCCGACGGCCGCCACGGCACTCTCGGCGTACGAGGCGTAGCGAGGATCGGCAAAGAGGAGGTCAGGGTCGAAGCGAATGACGGAAGGTTACTTCCAGTGTCCTTCGATCCAGTACCAGCCGTTGCGGTGATGTCTCCAGTATCCGCCGACCCAGACGGCTCGTGGGTGCGGGCGGGCGTCCCAGTGACCGGGCACCCAGACGTAGGCTCCGCCGCGCCACGCGTGATAACCCGAGATCCAGACGAACCCGGGTCCCGGGGCGACGCCTCGCACCTCGACGACTGCGGCCGGCGGAGGCGTGCGGACGTAAACAGTGCCCGGTGGAGGCGCGACGACGCACGCCGCGGAAAGAGCGACTGCGAAAGCGGCGGCCGCGGGGATGCACATTCGGAAAGAGGGTCTTCGATTCATGATTGTCTCCTTCTGGAAATCCGTCCCCGGGTGTGAGATTCGCACATGTCGTGCCATGTACACTTCAAAAGGGCGCTTTCAGCGCCAGAGGCACGCTGTATGAGACGACTCTGCAACGTTCGGGGTTTGCCAGCCTTCGTCACGACGGTGGCGCTGCTCACAGTCCTTTCGGCGGCCCCGCCCATCATCGCGGGACTCGTCTTCGTTCCCGCGAACGCGCTCCCCGGAGCCGACGCGGCCGCGCTTGCCGGAAGCGGCGCGACGCTCTGGGCTGCGACGCCGCGCGGCGTCTGGCGCCTGGACGCCGGGACGTGGGTTCTCGACGGCCTTTCGGCGCGGAGGATCTCTTCGATCGCCGTCGCGGATACCGTCTATGCCGCCGACGGAGAGAAGGTCTGGCGCCGCGGCGCCGACGGAACCTGGAGCGCCGAGACGCTTCCGAGCGGCCTCGTCTTTCCCTCGCTTCTCGCCACGGACGGCTCCGCCGTCTGGGCCGCGGGCCTCGGCGTCGCGAAGCGTTCCTCGGGGACCTGGTCTCTCCTCGCGAATCCTGGCGGACTCGTGACGGCCGCGGCGGTCGTGTCGGGCGATCTCGTGGTCGGCCTGCGCGGCGGCGCCGCGCAGTATGCCGGCGCGTCCGTCACGCTGCTCTCGACCGGGCTTCCCGCCGCGTCCACGGTCCAGGCGCTGGGCGTCGCGAACGGCACGCTTTACGCGGGCACCGGTCAGGCGCTCTATTCCTTCGCGGGAACGTGGAGCGCGGTGACCGGCTTCGGGGTGCACGACGTGCGTGCCGTCACGGGGGCAGGCAGCACGCTGCGTGTCGCGACCGCCGACGCGGGAGTCCTTTCCTACATCGGCTACTGGCTCGCCACGAACACCGGCCTCCTCGTCACGTCCGCCAAGAGCTTCGGAACGCTCGGAAGCGACCTCTACGTCGGCACGGCCGGAGCCCCGGTTTCCCGGCTTTCCGGCGGCTCGTGGAGCGCCGCCGGAACCGGCCTCTACGCGGCTTCCATCTCGGACGTGAAGAACGTCGCGGGATCGACGTTCGCGGCCGCGCACGGCGCGGGTCTCGCGGCGGCTACGCCCCCCGGAGCGAATTTCGCCCCGGAAGGCTGCGCGGACGTGAGCGCGATCGCGGGCAACTCGCTGAGCCTTTTCGCCGCGACGAACTGCCACCTGTACGCGTGGGCGCTCGGGCCGGGCCTGTCGTCTCCGCCCGCGATCGTCGAGGCCGGCCTGCCTCTCGGCGTCTCGATCACGTCGCTCGCGGCCGTCACGGGCGGCAGTATGGCGGGCGGCACGTCGAACGCGGGAATGTGGCGGCTCGTCGCGAGCACGTGGTCCTCCGACAACGCGGGGCTGCCCGCGAACGGGGCTGTGCAGACGACGCGCGAGGTGGCCGGAAAACTCTACGCGTCCGTGGGAGGGAACCTCTTCGTCCGCGCGCAGAGCGCCTGGCAGGCCCTCTCGGGCGCGCCGGCGGGCGTTCAGGCTCTCGCCGGTGATTCGAGCGTTCTCTTCGCGGCGCCCGTCTCCGGCGGGATCTTCTCTTCGACGAGCTCGTGGCGGGAGGACGACTTCGGCGCGTCGACGGCGTTCGTCTCGTCGCTCGACGTGGGGGGAGGGACAGCCTTCGCGGCCGGCGGCACGGCGGGCGTCCTGCGCCGGACCGGCGGCGGCTGGCAGCCCGAGCACGCCGGCCTGCCGCCGGGAGCCGACGTGCGCGTCGTGCTCAGGGGCGCAGACGGATCTCAGCTCTTCGCGGGAACGGCCGGCAGCGGGCTCTACCTGGCCCCGACCTTCTCCTCAGTGAAATACCTCCCCGTGATCCTCGACGTCGTCGGGGCCACAGGAGCGCGTTTCCGATCCGATCTCACGCTCGGGAACCGCTCGACCTCCCCCTTGACGGTCACGGTGGGCTTCGTCCCGGCGCCCGACTTCGGCCTGCCCACGGGCGGCAGCGGCTCCATCACGGTGGAGCTTTCGCCCTCCTCGGAGCTGCGCGCGCCCGACGCCCTCCAGTTCTTCCACGACCACGGCCTCGCGATCGCGCCCGGCCCTTCCGGCACGGCCGGCTCGGTCTGGATCGCGGCGGATCCGCAGACGCTCCCAGCGGCCGCGACGGATTACGTCTACGCCTTCTCCCGCGCATACACGGTCGGTGCCGCCGGCAGCTTCGGCACGTTCCTCGACGCGCCTTCCGATCTCGAGGCCGCCGAGGACGAGGGCGCGGTCTTCGGGCTGCGCAGCATCTCCGGCACGTCCCGCTCGAATCTCGCAGTGGGGGTCCTCCCCGGCCGCGCCTCCGGTGAGGTGACGCTCTCCATCCAGGTCTACGACCAGAGCGGCGCGGCAGCGGGCGCGGCGCAGGTCACGTCGCTGAAGCCGGGCGAGTGGAGGCAGTTCAACGGAATTCTCGGCCTCGCGGGGCTTCCTGACGGGTCGTACGGCTACGCGAAGATCACACGGACGAGCGGCGGCGGCGCCTGGACCGCCTACGGCGTCGTGAACGACGCCAGAACCTCCGACGGCTCGATCCTGCCGCTCTACCAGTCGGGGGGCCTCGCCGCCGGGCGCCAGCTGCTCGTACCCGTCGTCCTCGACGTGTTCGGCGCGGCGGGCTCGCACTACACCACCGAGCTCACGGTCGCGAACGATGGAGATTTTTCGACGCCCGTGGATCTCGTCTACCGCCCCGCGCCGAATTTCGGGTCCTCGACGGGCGTCCCGGTCGTCACATTCACGCTCGCCGCTCACCAGCAGACGACGATTCCGGACATCCTCGCGTACCTCAGGTCGAAAGGCGTCAACATTCCGGCCGCGTCGACGGGCCCCCAGGCCGGGTCGCTCTCGGTGGCGTTCCGGAATCTCGGCACGCTCGACTCGCCGAAGACGGTCGCGCTGGCGCGAACGACGACCCCGAACCCCGACACGGCCACGGGTGGCGCGTTCGGCGTCGCGTACCCCGCAGCGGTGAAAGGCGGCGGCGCGCGCACCTCGGCGCTCGTGCCGGGCCTCGCGAGCAACGCGTCCGTGCGCTCGAACCTCGCCGTGGTCCATCTGGGCGGAGGGTCGGAGATCCCGCTCTCCCTGTCCGTCCGCCTCTACGACGCCACGACTTCCCAGGCCGTGGGGAACGTGGTCACCGTCGCGCTGCAGCCCGGCGATTGGATACAGTGGTCCTCGATCTTCGAGGTCGCGGGCGTGCCCGCCGGGACGACGGCGGCCTGCGCGGTCATCACGCGTCTCGCGGGCGACGACACCTGGCTCGCGTACGGCGTCCTGAACGATGCGAAGACCTCCGACGGCAGCATCCTGAGGATGCTTCCGTCGACCGACTACTGAGGGCCGGGAAAGCTCGTCCCGCGAGTCGACACTTCCAGCAGAA
>DATGDV010000373.1:0-2236 GCA_035310685.1 Thermoanaerobaculia bacterium | reverse complement strand
AACCCCGCGAGCGCTTCGGCGGCTGCGCCGTCGAGCTCGCTGGCCCGCGCGAGCACCTCGTTGACGACTTCGCGGCAGGCGGCGGCGAGGCCCGGAAGAGAGACGCGACCCCTCGAGATCTTCGGGCCGAGCTCGAAGAGCCGTTTCACGAAGGCACGAAGGTTCTCGGCTGCGGCGAGGCGATCGGTGCCCGCGGCGCGACGGCCGCCTGATTCCGCTTCGGGTTCCGGCTGCCTCTCGCGCTCGACGAGCGCGTCGAGGCGCGGCGCGTACCGCGAAGCGCCCGCGAAGATGCGCGCGCGGCGAAGGAGGCGGGCCGCGCGGATGCCTCCCACGCGCGAGGAGGCCGGCTGGAACGCCTTCAGGTCGGCGCGGCCGTCCGCGAGCAGGCGCTCCAGCGCCGCGGCCCGGAAGTCGTGGGCGATCCAGTCGAGGTAATCGAGAACGCCCTGCCCGGGCCGCGTGTACGTGACGGGGACGCCGTCGTCGAAAGTGCACGGGACGCCGTACTGCGAGGCGAGCTCGTAAACGAGCGGCCGATACGTCGCGTCGTCGTCGAACGCGATCTCGACGTCGTCGAGGCGCAGGCCCTCGTCGAGGACTCGCCGGAACACGCTCCGGACCTCGTTCTCCTCGCTCAACGCGCGCGAGAACGCGAGCGTCGGCGAGGGATTACCGGCGTCCGGAGCGTCCTCGGCGAGCGGCACGGTCACGGGGGCGCACTTCGCGAGAAAGCGCTCCTCCAGCGGCGCGAGCTCGAGGCCTGTCGGCCGGAGAACGCGGGCGGATGCGGGGATGTGCGATCCGCGCTCGGCGCACGCGCGAGCCGCGCGGTCGAAGACCTCGGCGGCGTCGGCGGCGCCGATCTTCTCGAGTGTCGTGCCGAAGGCCTGCGCGAGGGCCGCCAGCTCCCGTGCCTTGCGCGTGTCCTCGAACGCCTCGGCGGGAAGGGCCTCGGGCGCGATGCCCGCCCGGCGCAGCTCGTCGAGGGTGCGATGGAGCGCACGATGAAGCCCCACGCGCTCGCGGAGCCTCCCGAAATAGGAGTCCGGCTTCAGGACCTCGTCGCAGGCCGACTCGACGACGGCGAGAAGCTGCGCCCGCGAGAGCAGGCGGCGTCCGTCGGCCGCGAGGAGCGGCCCGGCCACCTCGAGCGCGAGCGAGAACACCGTCGCGGGCCGCAGGTTCAGGTGCGCGCAGCCCGAACGCGCCAGCGCGTCGAGGATCTGGCTGCCCACCGCGAAGGACGGGACGAGGAGGATCTTCTCGTCCACGGGACGGTCGTCGCAGAACGCGGCGAGCTCCTGAAGGAGCCTGTTGCGTTCGACGGCCGCGCCCATGCCGCGAGCTTAAGCGAAGCGGGCGCTGTGTGATCATCGCGCCGGATGGAAGGCATCTCCCTCGGGCTGCCGACGCTGATCGCGATCGCCGTCTATCTCGCCGCCATCAACGTCCTCGGCGCCGCGCTCGGGCGGGGGCAGAAGGACGCGAAGGACTATTTCCTCGGGTCTCACGCGATGCCGTGGTGGGCCGTGATGGCGTCGATCGTCGCGACGGAGACCTCGGCGCTCACGTTCCTCTCCATTCCGGGAGACGCCTACCGCACGGGCTTCACGTTCCTGCAGCTCGCGTTCGGCTACCTCGTCGGGCGCATCGCCGTGTCGGCGCTTCTCCTGCCCGGCTACTTCCAGGGAGAGATCACGACCGCGTATGCGCTCCTCGAACGGCGCTTCGGCGTCGGCGCGCGGCGCTTCACGTCGCTCATCTTCATGGTCACGCGCGTCATGGCGGCGAGCGTCCGCCTCGCGGTCCCTGCGATCCCCATCGCGCTGATCCTCGGCATTCCCGTGTGGATCGCGATCCTGATGCTCGCCGGCGCGACGGCTCTTTACACGTTCCTGGGCGGCCTCAAGGCCGTCATCTGGATCGACCTCATTCAGGTCGTCGTCTACCTTTCGGGCGCGGTGATGGCTCTTTGGGTATTGACCCACTCATTCCCGGGCGGATTTGGGGAGATTCTTAGAAGGTGCACGGACCTGGGGCGCCCGGTTCGCCTTCTCAACCTTTCCAAGAATCTTTCTGAGCCATACACACTGTTTGCCGGCGTCGTCGGAGGCGCAGTCCTCGCGATGGCTTCGCACGGCGCCGACCAGCTCATCGTCCAGCGGCTCCTCGCGTGCCGCGGCCTGCGAGACGCGCAGAAAGCTCTCGTCGGGAGCGGCGTCCTCGTGATCCT
>DATGDV010000372.1:0-9072 GCA_035310685.1 Thermoanaerobaculia bacterium | reverse complement strand
TCTGGTGCGACGGATCGGCCGCCGAAAAGGAGGCCCTGACGAAAGAGGCCGTGCGCCTCGGAATCCTCATCCCGCTGAACCAGGAGAAGCTGCCGGGCTGCTACCTCCATCGCTCCAACCCGAACGACGTCGCGCGCACCGAGCAGCTCACCTTCATCTGCACGAAATCGAAGGAGGAAGTGGGCCCGACGAACAACTGGATGTCGCCGGAAGACGCGTACCGGAAGCTCGGCCGGCTCTTCGACGGCTCGATGATCGGCCGCACGCTGTACGTCGTGCCGTACGTCATGGGGCCGTTCGGCTCACCGATGGCGAAGTTCGGCGTGGAGCTCACGGACAGTCTCTACGTCGTCCTGAACATGGGGATCATGACGCGCATGGGCCAGCGCGCGCTCGACGCGCTCGGCGACTCGAACGACTTCAACCGGGGACTCCACTGCACGCTCGACGTCAATCCCGACCGCCGGTTCATCTGCCATTTTCCCGAGGACAACACGGTCTGGTCGATCGGAAGCGGATACGGCGGGAACGCCCTTCTCGGAAAGAAGTGCCTCGCTCTTCGCATCGGATCGTATCTCGGGCGGCGCGAGGGCTGGATGGCCGAGCACATGACGATCGTCGGCGCCGAGGACCCCAATGGCGAGACGACGTACGTGGCTGCGGCGTTTCCGAGCGCCTGCGGCAAGACGAACTTCGCGATGCTCATCCCGCCGAAGCGCTTCCACGGCTGGAAGGTCTGGACAGTGGGCGACGACATCTGCTGGATGCGTCCCGGCCCGGACGGCCGGCTCTGGGCCGTCAATCCCGAGGCGGGCTACTTCGGCGTGGCGCCCGGAACGAACAAGGCCACGAATCCCACCGCGATGCGCACGATCAGCAAGGACACGATCTATACGAACGTGGCCATGACGAAGGACGGCGACGTGTGGTGGGAGGGCAAGGATGGCGAGGTGCCCGAAGAGCTGATCGACTGGCAGGGCCGCCCGTGGAAAAAGGGCTCCCCGGAGAAAGCGGCCCACCCGAACAGCCGCTTCACCTCGCCCATGACGAACAACCCGCACATGTCTTCGCACGTGAACGATCCGGAGGGCGTGCCCATCGCGGCCATCGTCTTCGGGGGCCGCCGTTCCACGACGGTGCCCCTCGTCGTCCAGGCCTTCAACTGGGTGCACGGCGTCTACATGGGCGCGACGCTCGGCTCGGAGACGACGGCCGCCACCACGGGAAAAGTGGGAGTCGTGCGCCGCGACCCGATGGCGATGCTCCCGTTCTGCGGCTACGACATGGGACGGTACTTCGACCACTGGCTGGACATGCCGAAATACATCAAGGACCTGCCGAAGATCTTCCAGGTGAACTGGTTCCGCAGGGGCGACGACGGCCGCTACCTGTGGCCGGGCTTCGGCGAAAACATGCGCGTCCTGAAGTGGATCATCGACCGAGCCCACCGCCGGACCGGAGGCTGGGAGACGGCGCTCGGCTGGGTCCCGCACCAGGCCGAGTTCGACCTTTCCGGCATGTCCGTGTCGCTGGAGGACGTCGACGAGGCCGAGTCCATCGACATCGAGGCGTGGAAGGTCGAGCTCGCGGACCAGAAGGAATTCTTCACGAAGCTCGCGGCCACGATGCCGAGGGAGCTCGTCCTGCAGCGCGAGCTCCTGCTGGCGCGCCTCGCACGGGGCTGACCCTCGTCACCTCACGACGCCCGCCGATACCCTCTCAGGGCCTGGCGGTCGCCTTGAACGACTCCGTCGCCTCGACGAGCGCGCTCGCGACGCCGGGTTCGTCGGCTGCGTGGCCCGCCGCCGGCACGACGACGAGCTTCGCCTCGGGCCAGGCGGCGGCGAGATCCCATGCGGACTGCATCGGGCAGACGAGGTCGTAACGCCCCTGGACGATGAGGCCCGGGAGCGCTCGCAGGCGCCACGCGTCGCGCAGGAGCTGGTCGTCCGTCTCGAGAAACGACTCGTTCAGGAAGTAGTGAGCCTCGATGCGCGCGAGCGCGATCTCGCGCTCGATGTCCTCCTCGGGCGGGCTCGGGTCGCTGACGAGATGGCTCGCGATCCCCTCGAAGGCGTTCCACGCGACCGCCGCCGCCTTCCGCTCCGCCGGATCCTCGGAGGTGAGGCGGCGATAGTAGGCGCGCACGACGGACCCCCGCTCCCGCGCCGTCAGCGGAGCCACGAACGCGTCCCACGCGTCGGGCCAGATCCTTCGCACACCGTCCGTGAAGCTCCACTCGAGCTCGGCCTTCCGTGCGAGAAAGATTCCGCGGAGGATGAGTCCCGTGACGCGGGCGGGATACCGCTCGGCGTACGCGAGGCCGAGCGTCGAGCCCCACGACCCGCCGAACACGAGCCACTTCTCGATGCCGAGGTGCGTCCGGAGGCGCTCGGTATCCTCGACGAGGTCGCTCGTGGTGTTCTCGCGTAGCTCGCCGAGAGGCGTCGACTTCCCGGAGCCGCGCTGGTCGAACAGGACGACCCGCCAGAACGCGGGATCGAAGAACCGGCGATGGAGAGGCGAGATCCCCGCGCCGGGGCCGCCGTGAAAGAAGACGACGGGCGGCCCCGACGGATTCCCGGCCTCCTCGACGTGGAGCTCGTGGATCCCGGAGACCCTCAGGCGGAAGGAGCGGTAGGGCTCGATCTCGGGAAAAAGCGGCCTCATGCCGTGGATTATGAGCGAGGACTCCGTCAGGGCGGGGCCACGAGCTGATCCCAGAAGTCGCAGCGCGCGGTGCGGACGCCCGCACCGGAGAAGATCGAGTTGTCGAGGTCGAGATACGGATCGAGCGCCGGCTCGTAGCGCGGCCAGGGGGTCGCTCCCGCGCCGTTCGGATCCCCGCTCGATGCGAACCGGGCCCAGTAGCCGTTCATCGCGCCCGAAAGCGCGAGCTCGCGCGGGGACGGCGTGAAGCCCGGGAACTTGTCGAGCGTGCCGAAGACGAAGGGGAGCTCGAGCGAGTGGTACGCACCGAGCGCGGCGGCCGCAGTGGAATCGAGCGATTTCGTGAAGAAATACCGGAAGACCGGCTCGGACTGGCTGCGGGCTGCTGCCCGCGCGATGCGCCTCGACGGGCACACGAAGCGCGCGTCGGTCGTCGCGGCGACCCAGGCCTTCAGGGGCGACGCGAAGGCGGTCGACGGGTACTGCGCGAGGATCCTCGGCCCCAGGAGCCCGCCGAACTGCGCGAGGATCGCCGCCTGGTACGCGGCCTCCGTCGGAAGGGCGGGAGCGTCGAGCGCCGTCTCGTCCGCGTTCGCCCCGATCAGGAACGGGACGTGGTGATGCGCGCCGGACGAGAGGGCGACCGCGGGCGAGGCGTCGAGCACGAACCCGTCCACGTTCGGGCCGTAGAGCTGTCCCGAGCTCGAGGACACGTTGGACTGCGGCGGCACGGCGGATGTGAGCGCCTCGGCGCTCAGAGCACGCAGGCAGGCGGCGACGTCGGGAGCGCCCGCGCAGCCCGCAGCCTCGACGATCGTCTCGCCGAACGCCTCCGCGGACGAAAGCGGCGGCTGGGAGCAGCCTCCGCTTTCCATGAGCGCGCGCGCGAAAAGCCCCCTCGCGAGCGGTGAAGCCAGGAGCGAGCAGACGTCCACCGCCCCCGCCGACTCGCCGGCGATGAGGACGCGCGCCGGATCGCCTCCGAAGGCAGCGATGTTGCGCCGCACCCAGCCGAGCGCGGCGACCTGATCGAGGAGGCCGTAGTTTCCCGACACCCCGCGCGCGCTCTCGGCGTCGAGCGCCGGGTGAGCGAGAAAACCGAGCGCGCCGAGCCGGTAGTTGAGCGTCACGACGACGAGGCCGTTCTGCTCCACGAAAGCCTGGCCGTCGTAGACCGCGAGGGAGCCGGCGCCCTCCACGTTTCCCCCGCCGTGGATCCAGAAGAGGACGGGAGCGGGGGCGGGATCAGGCACCGCAGGCGACCAGACGTTCAGGACGAGGCAGTCCTCCGAGCCGACGACCCGCCCGGAATCGTCGAGCTGCGGGCAGATGTTTCCGAACCCCGACGCGTCGCGGATCCAGCTCCAGGAATCCGCCGCGACGGGAGGTCTGAGGCGCAACGGCCCGAGCGGAGGAGCGGCATAGGGAATCCCCTTGTAGACGGCGGCCCCGCCGGAGATCACGCCGCGCAGGGCGCCGCTCGCGGTCGCGACGACGGCCGGCGCGGCCGCGACCTCGAGCGTGACCGCCGACGTCGCCGTCCCGCAGGCATTCTCCGCGAACAGGCGGTACGTCGTCGTGACGGAGGGAGAAACCGTCACCGTTCCCGCCGCTCCGGGCACGAGGCCGCCCGGCTCGACGCGGATCGACGTCGCGCCGACCGCGGAGACGAAGAGCGTCACGGCCTGACCGGGGGCTGACGGCGGCCCAGGGGAAACGGAGACGACCGCGATCGCCGGAACGACACACGGCGGCGGCTTCGGGAGTGCCGGGGCGACGACGGCGTCGCCGGTCACGTTGTCGATGACGCTCGCGTACGCGTCCAGGGCTCCTGTCTCGACCGCGACGTCGACGCGCGATCCCGGAGGCGCCGTCGGAGCTCCGAACCACCCGGGGAGGCTCTGTTGACGCCATTCGGAAGGGCCGAGCGTGAACGCCGACGCCGCGACCTCGCCGCCGGCGGCGTCGCGCAGCACGAGCCGCCCGCTCGCGCCCGCGGCTCCCCCGAGGAGCGCGACGTTCGTGCGAAATCCGGGCGTCGATCCGCTGTGCGTCAGCCCTGCGAGGATCGCTTCGCGTCCCGCGGGCGTCAGCCCCGAGGTCCACGGAATCGCCCGGATCTCGGCGCTGAATCCGCCGGGGCGCGAGAGAGTCGGGTCCGCATTGCGGGTCCTCCCGGTTGCGAGGAACGGCGAAGACGCCCGCAGCCGGATCGCGCCCGCGACGCCGTCGCCCAGCGCGAAACCGCCGGCTCCCAGGACGTCGGCGATCTCGGCGAGAGAGCGCGGCCCGAGCGTGACGGTCCGCGTTGCCGCGGCGGGAAGGCCGTCAGGCTCGAGGGTCACCGAGAGCGGCTCCCGCCCGGGATTGAAGAGCCTGAAATCCGTCGACCAGTGCGTTCCGTTCAGTCCCGAGGCGCGCGCGACGCCGTCCAGGAGGAACTCGCCGGGACCGGACGGCGCGCGCTCGGCGAGAACGGCGATGCCGTCGCCCGTCACGTTGTCGACGACGGCCGTGTAGCCGGTCGCGCGCCCGCGGAGGACCTCGAAGGTGACGCGGCCCGTCGCGAGGTCCGGATCGGCTGCGAGGTCCGCCGTGGACGCCTGCCACGTGACGGGAGCGGGCGATGCGATCCGCGCAGACCCGCGCACGAACCCTGAGTCGTCCCAGAGGGTCACGACGACCTCGCTGTCGGGTGCGAGGAGCGAGACGTTCACGTTCGTCCGGTATCCGCGCGAGAGATCCGGGGAGTTCGAGAGCCAGATCGCATGGCCCGTCTCACCCGGCAGAAGCGCCGCGCCGGAATCCACGGCGGCGAGGGAGACGCCGTACGTCGCGGCGGGATCCTTGACGTTCGCCGTCGTCCCCCGCAAGGCGAGCGGGTCGTCTGACGTGACGGCGAGCGTTCCGAACGTGCCCTCGAGGCCGAAGAGCTCGGCGAGAGCGTTCGAGAACGCGAGCGTCTCTCCGGAGCGGAGCGTGCGCACGACCGGCCTTGGAACCGCGACGCCGGCGGCAGGAATGAGCGCGAACGTGACGGCGGCGTCCCGGGCGCCGGGGTTGACGACGAAAACGCTCGACGAAAAGCGGGTCCCGTTCTGTCCGGCCGTGTTCGCGAGGCCGGGAAGGAGGAGCGTATTCGCGCGGGCGCCGGCCGACAGGCTCAGGAGAACGAGGGCAGCGGGGAAAACGATTCGGGGCGTGGAGGAGAGAACGCGGAGGGAACTCACGGGGTTGACTCGCCCGATCGATCCGGGGCGCTAAGCCGCCTCCCGCGCGAGGCTCACGACCGGCCGGCGCGACAGGTTGAAGGCCGGGACGAGCGAGGAGGCGACGGCGACGAGGAGCGCGAGGCCGGTCACCGCGGAGATCATCTCCGGGTCCGCGCTGAGGAGCGCGCCGATGCCCGCCCACTGCGTGTCGATGAGCGCCTTGCCGACGAGATACGCGAACAGGTTCATGAAGCCGACGGCGAGGACCGCGCCCGCGACCCCGAAGAACGCGCCCTCGAGGACGAGGAGACGGAGGACGGTCTTGCGCGGGAACCCGAGCACCCGGAGGAGAGCCGCTTCTCCGCGCCTTTCGCGCGCCGACATCGCGAGCGTGTTGCTCGTGATGAGGAAGAGCGTGAACGCCGTCGCGAGGCCGATTCCCCCGAGGAGCGCCTGCACGTTCCCGAGCATCTCCATGAACATGAGCTGCCACTGCTTCTCGCTCATCGCGCGGATCGGAACGGGCGCGTTGTCGAGCCGGCGCTCGATCTCGGCGGTGATCTTCGGGATGTCGTTGCGCGACTTCGCGAGGATCCAGTACATCCCGACCTGTCCCGTGTCTCCCGTCACGTTCTCGAAGTACTTCCGGTGGATGTAGAGGCCGTTGTCGAGCTTGTACGTCATGATCGCGCGCACCGTCGTCTCGACGACGCCGCCGGGCACGGGCGCCTTCAGGACGATGCGGTCTCCGATCTTCCACCCGTGCTGCTTCGCGAGGATCGGGCCGAGGACGCAGCCGGTCGGGTCGGCCTTCCACGCGGCGGCCTCCGCGGGCGGGATCTTCGCTTCGATGTAGACCTCGAGGAACGCGTCCGCCGGCGCAGCCTGGAGCGGAACCTGGTTCTCGGGCCGGTCGTTCTTCCAGAACGCGAAGAGGAAGTCGAACGGGCAGACCCGCTGGACCCCGGGCACGTCCTCGAGCTTCGCGAGGTACGCCATCGGGAGCCTCTCGAAGACAGACGACTTCGCCATGACCATCGCGCGGCGCCCCATGTTCTCGGACCAGTCGTTCTTGAGCGCGCCGTTCACGAGGTAGAGGAACCCGACGAGGCCCGCGGAGAGGCCGATCGCGACGATCGTGAGCGCGCTCCGGAGCGGACGGCTCGTGACGTGGCGGAACGCGAGACGGACAGGCGTCACGCGGGGAGACTAGCGGAGTCGCGAGCCCGCCGTCGAGGCGTCTCCGTCACTTCGGCGGCGTCTCCGCAGGCTGCTGCAGGAGCTTCTGCTCGGCCGTGAGCTCGTCGATGAGCAGGTCCCGGCGCATCTGCTCCTCGATTCCGGTGATCCCTTCGACGATCTTCTCGGCGTCGGCCTTCGAGACGCGGTCGCCGCGGAGGACCGTGAGGCTGTGCGCCCACAGGTCGCGCAGACGCTGCTCGAGGTCTCGCGTCAGGAAGATCGAGTTGTTCGCATAGGAGCGGTACAGGGCGCTGACGCTGTTGTCGAGTCCCGCCTCGTCCACCGAGGCGCCGCGGATGGTCTGCGCCTTCTCGCGCACCTGCGAGACCGTCGCGTGGATGATCTGGTAGATGCGCAGCCTCTCGCGGTAGTAATCCTGGGTGAGCGAGAGGCGCGCCTGGAGCGCCTTCGAGTCGCGGTCCACCTTGTCCGCCATGGAGGACTGGATGCGGTAGACGAACAGGCTGAAGAGGCTCGTCAGGACGATTGGCAACACGACGGAAACGAGCCGCCAGGAGCGGGGGTCCTGCTTCGGGACCGCAGCCAGGATCTCGCGCTTGGTCTCCTCGAGGAGCGCCCGGTACGCGTCGAGACGCTCGCCCTCGCGGATCGCGCTCATCGGGACGCCCCTTTCGGCGCCTCGGCCCCGGGCTTCTCACCGGCCGAATCGTCGCGCATCTTGTAGAGCGCCTTCTTCGTCGCATCGTCGTTCGTGCAGACGACCTTTCGCTCCTTCGTGCCGGGATTGCACACGAAGCACGCGCAGTTGTGGTCTTCGCCCAAAAAGTTCACTTTCGCGCACGTTTTCGGAATCGTGTCGGTGCAGGACTTTGCAGGCGCAGGCGCCTGGGCGCCCAGCGGGAGCGCTGACAGGATGGCGAAAGCAAGGAGCATGCGGGTGGCCGGTCTCATGGATCCCTCCTTGGGCCGAATCCGGCCCTGACCGGAACGGGACATGCAAGAACGGGGCACGCTTTGCGGCGAGCTCCGGCCTCAGGCGGGGGTGCCGACCTTCAGATTCGATCCCGGAATGGTCTCGATGAATCGCGGCCCGAAAGCCTGCGACGGCGTGTGGACGCCGGGTGGGACGTCGCCCGAGAGGACGCGCTTCGCGATCGCGACGCTCGTCTCGGCCGTGAGCGCATAGCCCTCGAGTGTCTCGAGCGTGCCGGTGACGGACCTCTCTCCGTTCGTGACACGCCCCCACAGGAAGGAACGCTCGCGCGCGCGCTCTTCCGCCGTCGGGCCCGCGACGCGCTTCTCGATGCGCCGCACGAGGAACGACTGGACGAACGAGAGGCCGACGAGCGGCGCGAACCGGCGCATCCGCCGCGCGCTCGAGACCGCCGAGGGCGGAACCGCCATGTAGACCTCGATGTTCGGGATTCCCGTCGACCGGAACGCCGTGGAAAGGTCGCCCCACGGAATCGTCATCGCGAGCCGCGGCTTGTCGGAAAACGGGACGTCCATCGTCTTCCAGGCCGCCGGCACGCGCACGAGCCTGCCGTCGAGTCGCGCGAGGCCGCCTCTCGGAATGCTCTCGACCATCGTTTTCATCGTGCCCGCGCTCGGTTTGAAACCCCGGAACGCGAGCGTGAGCGACGCCGCGCCGGGCAGCCCGTCGGACAGGGTCTTCGCGAGGCAGTCCGAGGGCACGACGTCGAATCCGGTTCCGGGCAGGACCGCGATTCCCGCCTCCTTCGCGTCTGCGTCACGCGCGAAAGCCGATTCGAAGACGTCCACCTCGCCCGTGATGTCGAGATAGGCGGTCTTCGCTCGCAGGCAGGCCTCGAGTACGGGGGCGCTCGTCCTCGAGAATGGCCCGGCCGCGAGAAGCACCGCCGAGAAAGGCTCGAGCAGTCGCGATGTCGTGGCGGGGTCGTCCAGCGCGAAGCACAGACTCTGGAGAGAATGGGCCTTCGCGATCGGCTCGACGGCATCGGCCCGG
>DATGDV010000371.1:0-1589 GCA_035310685.1 Thermoanaerobaculia bacterium | reverse complement strand
GCGCGCGGCGCGCTCCTGCGAGCGGAGCCCACCTCCGGCGAAGAGCGGGCCGAGGAGGCCTGCCCCGATGTTCCACGTGCGGCCGGCCGCGAAGAGGTCCCGGAGGCCCGGGCTGATCCCGCCGAGGAGTCCGGTGATGCTCAGCGTGGGATAGAAGGCCGCGCGCGCCACGCCGACGTTCGCGTTGGCGGCGATGAGGCGCTGTTCGGCGGCGCGGACGTCGGGCCGCCGAAGGAGAAGCGCCGACGGCAGTCCCGCCGGCACCGCAGGGGGAAACGCCTGCTCGGCGAGCGAGCCGCCGCGCGGGACGGGCCCGGGCGGGCGCCCGAGGAGGAGCGTGATCTGGTTCTCGCGCGCGACGATGCGCTGCTCGAGGACGGGAATCCCGGCCGACGCGTTCGCGAGGAGGACCTCGGCGCGCGCGGTCTCGAGGGCCGAAGCCGCGCCGCCCTCGAGCCGGCGGTTGAAGAGGTCGTACGTGTCCTGGAACGTCGCGCGCGTGCGGAGCGAGATCTCGAGCTCCGCGTCCAGCTCCCGGAGGTCGAAGTACGCGGACGCCACGTCCGCGACGAGCGAGAGCTCGACCCCACGTCGTCCCTCTTCCGTCGCCAGGTACTGCGCCCGCGCGGCTTCGTTCAGCCGGCGGATGCGCCCCCAGACGTCGAGCTCCCAGGAAAGGAGGCCGTTCGCGGTGACCTGATTCCCGGTCACGTTTCCCGGCGTGGAATACGTCGACGTGTGGACGCGGCTGACGCCCGCCGAAACGCCGATCTCCGGGTAATAGAGCGAGCCCGCGATGCCGTAGCGCGCCCGCGCCTCCTCGACGCGCGCGGCGGCGAGGCGCACGTCGTAGCCGTTCCGGAGGCCTTCTTCGATCAGCGAGCGGAGAACCGGGTCGCCGAAGACCTCCCACCACTTCGTGTCGGCGAGCGACGCTTCCGAAGGGGGCCGAGGCGACCCGTAGAACGTCTCCGGAGCGGGAAGCGCGGGACGCTTGTAGTCCGGGCCCACCGCGCAGCCCGACAGAACACCGGCCGCGGCGAGGGCCGCGAAGGGGGGGACGAAACGCCTCACGGGCGGGCCTCCGAGGAGGCGACCGCAGGCGCGACGTCCGGACCCGTCCCGGCCTTCCGGGCCTCCGGGCTCTTTCCGCGCGTGCTCCCCAGCTTCCTCTCGACGACGACGAACAGAACCGGGATGAGAAAGATCGCGAGGCAGGTCGCCGCGAGCATGCCCGCGACGACGACGGTCCCGAGAATCCTCCGCGCGGCGGCGCCGGCGCCCTGGGCGATCCAGAGCGGCACGCACCCGAGGATGAACGCGAACGACGTCATGAGAATGGGCCGAAGCCGGAGCTGAGCGCCCTGGAGCGCCGCCTCGACGACGTCCCTGCCCTTTTCCAGCTCCGCCTTCGCGAACTCCACGATCAGGATCGCGTTCTTGGCCGCGAGGCCGATGAGCACGATGAGGCCGATCTGCCCGTAGACGTCGAAGTCGTAGTGGCGAAGGAGGAGTCCGAGGAAGCCGCCGAAAACGGCGACGGGCACCGAGAGGAGCACGCTCAGGGGAAGGGACCAGCTCTCGTAGAG
>DATGDV010000370.1:0-7119 GCA_035310685.1 Thermoanaerobaculia bacterium | reverse complement strand
ATCAACTAAATTTGATTTGTCAAGGCCATTTTTGGAGGCCTGGTCTCTACACGCCAACCTCGCTTCCCTCTGATAGCACGAGCGGGATCGGAGGGGACAGCCCGCGTTTGCTATCCCCGGAGCTCGCGGATCTTCCCGATGTGGCTGTCGTCGTGGCCCGCGAGGACCTCGGCGAGCTGCTCGAGGGTCAGCTCTCCGCGTTTCGGGTGGAGGCCCGAGCGTCGCCAGGCCGCGTGCGGCAGTGCGCGCAGGAGAAGCAGCGTGTCCTCCCTCAGCCGGCGGAACTCCTTCGCGACAGCCGCGGCGTCCGCTTCCCCGTACTTCAGCTGTGCCGCAGCCCGGTCGTTGTCGATCATCCAGAACGACGGCCTCTCGGAGAACGCCATCTTCGAAAAGCGCTCCTGGTAGACGCGCTCGATGTCGCGCACGTGCGCGGCGTTCTCGATCATCGACCACTTTCCGGTCGGCGGGCGGCGCCGCAGGACCTCGTCCGTGACGCCCTTCAGGGCGGCCGTGAGCGCGGCGGGAGCGGCCGAGAGGCGTTCGAGCAGGGCGGCCCGGCGCTTGATCGCGTCGATCTGGGCGAGGTGCGCCAGGTCGTTCCCGACCGCATGGCGGACGACCAGGTCGTCGATCGTGAGCCGGCCCGCAGTCTCGTGGATTCCGGCGCGCCTCCACTGCTCCGGCTTCGATTTCTTGAGGAGCCGCAGGCTCTCGCGGCGCAGGCGCATCCAGTCGCGGAGAACGTCCCCCGCTTTCTGCCCCCGGTAGTTCCGCTCGATCGCGAGCGCGTCGCCGTTCAGGTCTGGAAGGCGCGGCTCGTTCTCGGCAAGGATGCGCGTGTACCTCTCGAGGTAGGCCTCCCGCTCCATGTCGCGCAGGTGACAGAGGATCTCGAGGATCGACCATTTGCCCGGCGCCGGGGTGAACAGGAGAAGCTTGCGGGGCACACCGCGGAGGGCGGCCTTGAGGGCGGCGGGCGTGGCCGCGAGAGTTTCGAGGTTGCGCGCGCGTTCGTTTACGCCGAGAGAAGTCGTTTCAGGCATCGGTGGCTCCCGTGGTGGCAAGGCGCTCTCCCGGCTCCGGGAAAAGCAGCTCCTGTGGTCGGAGGCGAGGCAGAAGCGCGTCGAGAACGAGCGTTCCCCACTCGCCTCGCCGGGCCGGATCGAGAGAAACGTGCGGGACGCCCCAGACGGCAAGTGTCTGCTCGATCGAGCCGTCGATCTCCCGCTGGAACCTGAGGTCCATGTCGCGCACGCCGTCGAAGCGCGGGTCGCCGACGATGGGGACCTTGAAGAGAGCATCGTACGTCTTCGTCCAGGTCCGCACGAGCTCCTCGAGGACCGCCTCGGAGGGGGCCCCCGTGAACGCGCGGCGCATGTAGCAGAAATTGTCGAGAACGGCACGGTCGCAGAACACGACGTCCGCCTTCGCCTCCGCCTGCAGCTCCCAGGCGATCTGCGTGTGCAGAATCCACGCCTGAGCCTTGAGCGTCGTCTCCCGGTTGATTGGCAGCGGGCATTCACGCGCCACCTCGCGGACGAGCTCCACGGTCAGATCCCTCTTCTTCAGGGCTGCCGCGAGGTCGTAGCAGAGGGTGGTTTTCCCGACGCCGTGGGTGCCGATGAACGCGACCTTCATCCGCGCGGAGGATATCAGCGGTCCCGCCGATCACGGGACGCACCGAATCAACGAAGGTGCTCAGGAAGGCGGAGCGAGTCCGACCTCGGCGAAGAGCCTCTCCGTGTCCTCGCCGAGACGCGGAGGTGCGAGCGGCGCCGGGTCGTCGAAGTCGTCGAGGAAGAAGGGCGGCCGAATCGTGGGGACGGCCCGTCCGTCCCGAGTCGTCTCGAGGACCGATCCCAGCGCCGTCGCCTGAGGAGAGCGAATCGCTTCGAGTACGCCCGCGACGGGCCCGGCGGGAATTCCGACGGATTTGAAGCGCCCGAGCCACGTCGCGCGCGGTTCCTTTTCGAAAAGAGCCGCGAGGACGGGCACGAGCTCCTCGCGGTTGACGACCCGCGCGGCGTTCGTCGAGAAGCGCGCGTCCTGCACGAGATCCTCCCGCCCGAGGACCGTCTCGCAAAGGCTCTCGAACTGGCGGTCGGTGCCGACGGCGAGAAGGAAGCCTCCGTCCGAGGCCTCGAAGGCGCGGTAGGGCTCGATCGTCGCGTGGGAATTGCCGTGGCGCGTCGCTTCCCGGCCCGTCACGAGAGCCGATCCCGCGACGTTGACGAGCGCGGCGAGGCCTGCCGAGACGAGATTCGTCTTCACGTGCGCTCCGATCCCGTCGCGCCCGCGCGCATGGAGCGCGCCGAGGATCGCCGTCACCGCGGACCAGCCCGCGAGAACGTCGACGACCGCGACGCCCACCTTGTGAGGGCCTCCGTCCGGCGCCCCCGTGATCCACATGAGCCCCGTCGCGCCCTGGGCGAGGAGGTCGAATCCCGGTTCGCCGGCCTCCGGCCCCACGTCTCCGGCGCCCGAGATCGAGCAGACGACGAGGCGCGGATTCGACGCGCGAAGCGACTCGACCCCGAGACCTCGCCTCTCGAGCGCGCCGGGAAGGAAGTTCTCGACGAGAACGTCTGCCCTCGCGGCCCAGCGCCTCACGAACGCGGCGCCCGCCTCTGTTCCGAGGTCCACGGCGGCCGATTCCTTGCGCCGGTTCACGGACAGGAAATAGGCCGCCTCCCCGTCGAGCGCGGGCGGCTTCCAGCCGCGCGAAAAATCGCCGCCGCGGGGGTCCTCGACCTTGACGACGCGCGCCCCGAGGTCCGCGAGAACCATCGTCGCGACCGGCCCGGCGAGGACGCGCGACAGGTCGAGGACGACGATCCCTTCGAGCGGCGGCCGGCGAGAGCTCAAGACCGAGAGCCGACGGGGGTCAGCGCCATTCCCGCCGTCATCTCGAGCATGCGGTCGATGGAACGCTTCGCCCGGACCCTCACGTCTTCGGGAACCTCGATCGCCGGCGCGAGATCGCGCAGGCAGAGATACAGCTTCTCGAGCGTGTTGCGCTTCATGTGCGGGCAGGTATTGCACGCGCAATCTGCGTCCGGAGGCGCGGGAATGAGCGTCTTGTCCGGCGCCGCCCGGCGCATCTGGTGGAGGATGCCTTCCTCGGTGGCCACGATGAACGCGGTTTTCGGCGAGTTGACGACGTGCTTGAGGAGGCCGGAGGTGGAGGCGATGACGGCCGCATGACGCAGGATCCGCTCTTCGCACTCCGGATGCGCAATGACCTCCGCGCCGGGGTGGCGCGTCACGAGGTCGATGAGCTTCTTCTCCGAGAACGTCTCGTGCACGATGCACGTCCCCGGCCACACCACGAACTTGCGGTTCAGCTTCTTCTCGAGCCACGCGGCGAGGTTCCGGTCCGGCGCGAACACGACCGGGTCGGGGATCTGCCTCAGGATGACCTCGGCCGAGGACGACGTCACGATGACGTCCGAGAGCGCCTTCACGGCCGCCGAGCAGTTGATGTAGCTGACGACCGTGTGGCCCGGGAAGTTCTTCAGCCACTCCTCGAAAAGCGGCGCCGGGCAGCCGTCTGCGAGGGAGCACCCTGCCTCGAGGTCGGGCACGACGACCGTCTTCTCGGGTGTCAGGATCTTCGACGTCTCGGCCATGAAGTGGACGCCCGCGAACGCGATGACCGGTGAGTCGACCTGCGTGCCGCGCCGTGCAAGCTCGAGCGAGTCGCCCACGAAGTCGGCGAGATCCTGGATCTCGGACTCCTGGTAGTAATGGGCGAGGACGACCGCGTCTCGCTCTTTCTTGAGGCGGCGAATCGCGGCCTCGAGGTCGAGCGATCGGTCGACCGGCGCGGGGCGTGCGGTCACGAGCGCACTCATTCAGGGATCTTAACGCCCGGCCGAAGTCGTTTCTTCCCTTTGCTACACTCGCGCCGCCGGGCCCGCAGCCCTTCGGCCCGCGATCACGTCATGAGTGCCGAAGCCCAGGTCCTGGCCCCTTCCCGGTCTTCACAGTGGATCGCGAATCCGCGCTGGGACCTCGTGACCCTGACACTGTCGGCGGCCTTGGTGGCCGTTCCGCCGCTCGTGCACACGCTCGGTAAGACGACCGCCGGGGGCGTGGATCTCCTCATCACGCTTCTCATCGGCGGCCCGCACATGTACGCGACCTTCCTGAAGACGATCTTCGAGCCGCGCTTCCGGCAGGTCCATCCGGCGCTGACCTGGGCGCCCGTCGTGGTCGTCCCGATCGGCGTCGTCCTCGGCGCCGTCTACGCCTTCCCGTGGCTTCTCACGTTCTTCTTCACGTGGGCCTCCATCCACGTGTGCGACCAGGCTTCGTACATCGGCTATCTCTACCGTGAGAAAGGCGGCGCGGCGCGTCCGTGGCAGCGCCTCCTCGACTTCTCGGTCGTCATCACGTCGCTCTACAGCTACGCGATGTACCGGCACGTGGCGGGCACGTTCCGCATCGGCGACACGACGCTCTGGTTCCCGGCCTTCCTGAAGCACACCTGGTTCGCCGACTCCTTCGCCGTCTTCACGGCGGCGTTGATCGCCGCCTGGGTCGTCTTCACTGCAAACCAGATCCGCCGCCGAGAGCTCGCCACGCCGTATGCCTTCTTCATGGCGCTCACGATCGCCGTGGCTCTCCTCGTGCCCCGCCTGCCCGAGCTCTCGATCTCCTTCCAGGGCTTCAATGCGTGGCATTCCTTCCAGTACCTCGGGCTCACGTACCTCATCCTGCGTCAGGACAACGCCGCCGCCGGCGCCGCGTTCGTGAGGAAGATGGGGCGTCCCGGAAAGTTCTTCCGCTATTACGGCTGGAATCTCCTGCTGACGACCGGGGCCACGCTCGTGATCCTGCTCCTCACGGTCGTTCTGCGCCTGCCCTCGGAGCCCAGCTATTACGCGGTCGTGCTCTCGTTCCTGCTCACCCACTACGTCCACGACCACGTCCTCTTCGCGCTGGGCAGCGGCTTCAAGCCGAAGTGACCGTTTTCGGACCCGCCCTCAGGCGAGCGATCGCCGCGGTCGCTGCGTTCACGCTTCTCTCGAGCGGAGCCGCCGACGCCGCGAAGAGGAGAAAAAAGAAGAGGACGCCCGACCCCACGCCGGTGCCGCGCCCGTCGGACCCGACCCGCGTCACGATTCCGACGGCCGACGGCGTCGCGCTCGCCGCATCCTGGCGTCCCGTCGAGGGCAACGCGAAGGCGCCCGGAGTCCTCCTCATCCACGATTTCTCGCGCGAACGGCGCGAGTGGGAGCCTTTCGCCGAAGAGCTCCGCGCGCTGGGATTCGCGACGCTGGCCATCGACCTGCGAGCCCACGGCGAGTCGACTAAGAAGGCCGGTTCGACCCTCCGGATCTCTCCGAAACTCCTCGCGGATCCGGCGGGCTTCCCCCGCGACGTCGAGGCCGCCGCCGCGTGGCTCAGGACGAAATCACTGCGGACGGCGGCTTTCGGCCTCTCGGTCGGCGGCTATCTCGCCCTTCTCGCCTCGTCGGAAGGGCTGGTGGACGCGGCCGTGGCGATCTCGGTGAACGAACCGCGCGTCCGTCCGCTGGCGGGCGGAAGGAAGGTCACGCCGCGCGCCGCCCTCCTACTCGCCTGCGAGGCCGATCCCGGGCGCTCGGAGTCGGCGCGCAAGCTCCTCGCAGCAGCCGAGGAGCCGAAACAGATGCTCCTCTTCCCGGGGGGCGCCCATAACCTCGCCGTGCTTCGCGAGCATCCCGAAGCGAAGCGGGCCGCGCTCGCCTGGCTCGCCGAACGGCTCGGCATGCCGCCGCCGGCGCCGCCGAGTCCGCCGGCAGGCGTCCCGAAGTAAGCTCCTCTCCGGTGAAGACCGTCGTCTTCGACATCGAAACGGTGTCGCTCCCCTGGCTCGAGATCGACGTGCAGCTACGCGGACGGCTGACGCGATGGGCCGAGGATCACGAGGATTTTCTGAGAAGGAAAGAGGGAGGGGCGCTCTCCCCCTACATGGGAAAGGTCATCGTGATCGGGATGATGAATCCCGAGACCGGGCACGGAATCGTCTGGCACGAAGCCGCTGGCGCGCGCACCTCGGAGACGGCGGCGGACGGCCTCTTCGAGGTCGTCGGTTGCGACGAGAAGACGATGCTCGGCGAGTTCTGGGAGAAGGTCGCGAAATACGGCCGCTGCGTCACGTTCAACGGCCGCTGTTTCGACGGGCCGTTTCTTTCCGTGCGCAGCGCCGTCCACGGGATCTCACCTTCGAAGAATCTTCTCGGCTATCGGTACTCGATGGACAGCCACGTCGACCTTCTGGAGATCCTCTCTTTCCAGGGCGCCGTGTCCCGCGATCAGGTCCCCTCGCTCCACGCCGCCTGCATCGCGTTCGGGATTCCGTCGCCCAAGAGCGAGGAAATCCACGGCTACGCCGTGGGAGACCTCTACCGGCAGGGGCGAGTCCGCGAGATCGCCGACTACTGCCGGAGAGACGTCGAGGCGACGGCCGCGCTCTACCGTCGCCTCGAGCCCACGTTGCTGCCGCTTTTTCGGAAGTAGCGCGCGCGGCGAGCGCTCAGCGCCAGCAGCCGTCGATCTGGACGCCGAACCCGTCGACGTAACCCCGGAACCACCTCGCGCCCGGGAAGGGCGGGAAGGCCCAGCCGAGGTCGTCGACGTAGACGTAACCGGGCCCCGGGCAGTCGGAGTAGAAGCGGCTGCCGGCGTAGACGCGGAACGGTGAGACGTAATGGCGGCCGTAGTAGCCGCCGTAGGAGTAGCCTCGATAGCCATACCCGCGGTTGTGCCAACCGTACCCACCGTACCCACCGTACCTGCCGTATCCGCCATATCCACGGAATTCACGACCTCGGAAGTCGCCTCCGCGGAATTCGTGTCCGCGGAATTCGCGGCCGCGGAAGTCGCCCCCACGGAAGCTTCCGCCGTAACCCGGGCTCCCACGGAACGTCTCGCGCGCCTCGCCGCGCCGGAACTGCTGGGCATCGGACTTCGGAGCCGCCACCAGGGCCGCGAGGGCCGCGGCGGACAGCGTCAGGGTGCGCATCAGGGTCTTCATATCGGCCTCTCTTCCTGCCCCGGTTTCCTTTCGGGGACAACCCTTCATAGTGCAAACGAGAGGCCCGGAAAACCCCCGAAAAAACCATGATG
>DATGDV010000369.1:0-2686 GCA_035310685.1 Thermoanaerobaculia bacterium | reverse complement strand
GAGCGCGCGGCGCGGGAGCTGCGCGTTCTCGCCGAGGAAGGTGATGCGCTCCGCCAGGATCTCGCGAAAGCCGGCGAGAGCCGGACGGAGGCGGCGCGTCTCGCGGCGCAGCGGCAAGCCGAGACGGCGACCGTGGAGCGTACCCTCTCGGAGCTGGAGGCGGCCCTCGACGCCGCGCGTTCCGCGCGCCTCGCGGCCTCCGAGACCGATGCCGCTGCGCGCAACGCCCGCGACGTCCTCGCGGAGCGTTCCCGCGCCCTCGCCGACGCCTCCACGGCGTCCGAGGAACGCGCTCGCGACGCGGCGCGCAGGGTCGCGGACCTGGCCGATGCGCTCGTGGAGGTCGGAAACCAGCGCGCGCAGGCGCTCGCGGCCGGAGAAGCCGCACGGAAGGCGCAGGCGGAAGCCGCGATCGCCGCCGCCGAAGCCGACCGGCGCCGCGCCGGCACCGACGAGGCGGCAACCTCGCGGCGAGAGGTGCGGGTGGCGTCCGAGACGCGCGCGTCCGCGGCGCGGGAGGCCCTCGACGCCGTGCGGCGGACGCGCTTCGAGGCCGAGCTCTCCCTCGAGCGCCACAAGGCCGATCAGGATCACCTCCTCGAGCAGTGCCGGACCGAGTTCGGCTGCCTGCCCGACGAGCTCCCGGCCCTCGAAAAGACCGAGGAGGAAGCCGCCCTCGCTCCCGAAGCGTTCGAGACCGCCATCTCCGAGGACGTCGTCGCGCGTTCGCTCGCTCTCGAACGGCTCGGCCCCGTCAACCACGCGGCGCTCGAGGAGTACGAGGTCGAGAGCAAGCGGCTTCAGGAGCTCTCGGCCCAGAAAGCCGACCTCGACGCGTCGCTCGCGCAGATCCTCGAGACGATCCGGACGATCAACGCGACCTCGTCCGAGCGCTTTCAAGAGGCCTTCGCGGCCATCAACTTCAGTTTCGGCCAGGTCTTCCAGCGCCTGTTCCACGGCGGGACCGCCTCGATGCATCTCCTCGACGAGGGGGATCCCCTGGACTCGGGCCTCGAGATCATGGCGCAGCCGCCCGGCAAGCGGAACCAGACGATCGGCCTCCTCTCGGGCGGCGAGAAGGCCCTCACGGCCATCGCGCTCCTCGTCGCGATCTTCAAGTACAAGCCCTCTCCGTTCTGCATCCTCGACGAGGTCGACGCCCCGCTCGACGAGGCGAACATCGACCGCTTCACGTCGCTCCTCGTGGAGCTGTCCGAGGAGACGCAGTTCGTCCTCATCACGCACAACAAGAGGACGATGGAGACCGCGCAGGCCCTCTACGGCGTCACCCAAGAGGAGCCGGGAGTTTCGAAGCTCGTCTCGGTCCGTTTCGACTAGGCGCTACTCGTACCAGCCGACTACATCCACGATCGCGTGGACCTCGCCCGTGCCCGCTGAAGCCTCGAACCGGACCGTGAACTCCGCGTCGGGGCTCAGCGCGACCGTCACGTTGTTCGCACGAGTCTGCCCGGTGCGGAAGTTGATCACGGAGGCCTCGGGCGCCCCGATGTCCGAGGCGTGCAGGCGGAGGAGCCCGTCCGCCGTCGCACCCGTCACAGTGACGTTGGCAGCAATCGCCCGCGCCGTCGCCGGGATCCCGCACACGTCGCCGACTGGAAAGACGCGGGGAGCGTTGGCCACGAGCGCGGGCCCTCCGAGGAAGCCGGCCGACGCTCGCGTATCGATCACGCGACACGGCGCGAGCAGCGAAAGCGAGCTCGGACGGACCGGCGCGGCGAACGATGTTCCGTCCATGGCCCAGGGCTCCATTCCAGCCCCTGGATCGATCCCTGCGAAGAGCGTGATCCCGCGATACGGGAAGCCCGGACCCCTCGCGCTGACGCCCTGCTGAACGGGAACCGTGCCGGAGGGCGTTCCGTCGCTCGTCCACAGGCTCGTCGGAAAGGGATCGACGTTCCCCCTGATCGTCGCGAGCAGCCGGCCGTTCGCGGCCGTGAGCAACCCGACCGTCGCGTCCTCACCGTTCGCCTTGAAGTCGTGCAGCTGGACCGTCCCCGCGACGGTGCCGTCGGTGATCCAGAGTTGCTGTGTCGTGTCCGCATGGACGGCGAAGTAGACGCCCTCCCGCGTACCCACGCCGGCTGAGAGGACGGCGGCCGGGAATGACTTGAGGAGAAACGTCCCCGCTGCCGACCCGTCGGTCCGCCAGAGGTCCGTCAGGTTCGAGAAGACGAGGACTCCGCGAGCCGACCCCAGAAAGACAGCTCCTCCGAAGACGCCCAGGGGCACGGTTCCCGCGGCCGTGCCGTCGCTCCGCCAGAGATTGCACCCCGTCGAGCCGTCGTCGGCGAGAAACGCGAAGAAACTTCCGACGCGGCGGGGAGCCTTCCAGCAGGTCGGAGGAAGCGAGGACAGCGTCTTCACGGCAACCGTCCCCCAGGCCGTCCCGTCGCTCCGCCACAGCTCCGTGTTGCCGCCCAAAGGTCTCAGGAGGAAAACGACGCCCTCGTGAAAAGCGAGGAGAGGTCCGAGGCTCCCGGCTCCCTGGGTGAATTGCGCGAGCGGCTGCGTGCCGCCCGCGGTGCCGTCCGCCCGCCACAGCCCGGGAGTGCCGCCCTGCCCCGCGAAGAAAAAGACTTGTTCCCCATTGGCGGCGAGGGACTCGCCCCCGAACCAAGCGGGAGAGAGACCGGGCGGGACCGGGACCGGCGCCGTTCCGGCCTGC
>DATGDV010000368.1:0-2948 GCA_035310685.1 Thermoanaerobaculia bacterium | reverse complement strand
GTCCGCTCTTCACCTTCACGGCCTCGGCGGGAGCGAGAGGAACCGCCGGGAACGGAAGCGGGATTTCCGAGAGAGAGAGCCAGAACGGCTTCGACAGGCGGTCCGCGGGCGCGAGCGCCTCGAGCTCGGGCAGCGTACGCGCGTCCTCGAGGCGGAAAGGCCCGATCGAAGAGCGGCGGAGCGACGCGAGGTGGGCCCCGAGACCGAGCGCCTTTCCGACGTCGTGGGCGAGCGAGCGGATGTACGTGCCCGACGTGCACGAGATGCGGAAGCGCGCGAGGTCGCCGTCGAGAGCGAGAATCGTGAACTCGCGGACGGTGACCGTCTTCGGGAGGTCGGGCACGGCCTCCCCCTTCCGCGCGAGGTCGTAGAACTTCCGGCCTTCGAATTTCTTTGCCGAGAAAGGCGGCGGCGACTGCCGGATCTCCCCGGTGAAAGAAAGGCAGACCTCCTCGAGGCGCGCGCGCTCGGGGCGGGGGTCGGGGTGCGGCTCTCCGACGGGCGTGCCCTCCGTGTCGTACGTGTCCGTCACGATGCCGAAGCGCATCGTGCCCTCGTACGTCTTCTCCCAGCCCGTGAGGAACGACTGCAGGCGTCCCGCACGGCCCACGCACAATGCGAGAAGCCCCGTCGCGGCGGGGTCGAGCGTCCCCGTGTGCCCGATGCGGCGCGTCCCGAGAAGCCGGCGTGCCACGTCCACGACGTCGTGGGAGGTGAGCTTCGCGGGCTTGTCGACGAGGAGGAGGCCGGACGGACCTTCGGGACGGGGAGATCCCTTCACTCGGGCCCCGTCACGGCTTCTTCCGCTCCCGCGGCTTCGACGGCGGCGGCGACCTCCGGAATCAGCGTCGCCTTCGCGGACGCGAGCGTGCCGGCCACGCGGCAGCCCGAGGCGTTCCGGTGCCCGCCGCCGTCGTGCCGTGCGGCGACGCTCCGGATGTCCACCACGCCCTTGCTGCGCAGCGAGCAGCGGATTTCCCCGTTCTCGGCCTCCCGAAGCAGCATGGCGGCGCGCACGCCCTCGATGCCTCGCGCGCGGTTCACGAGCCCCTCCGTGTCCGAATCCTTCGCGCCGCTCTCGGCGAAGAAGCGTCGGGGCAGCTCGACGCTCGCGACCGCCCCGCCCGCGTGGAGCTCGAGCGTCCCGAGGACGAGCGTCTCGAGCTTCAGCATCGAGAGCGGCGCGGCCTCGAAGAGGAACTCGTTCACGGGGCCGGGCTGCGCCCCTTCGGCCACGAGGCGGGCCCCGAGCGCGAGGGCCTTCGGCGTCGTGTTCGAATAGCGGAACGAGCCCGTGTCGGTGACGAGGGATACCCAGAGGTTCGTCGCGACGTCCCTGGAGAGCGGCCAGCCGAGGACGTCGAGAAGGTCGGCCACGATCTCGCCCACGGCCGCGGCCGGGAGATCCACGAGGTTGAGCGTGCCGTAGCGCGTGTTGCCGGGATGGTGATCGATGTTGACGACCTTTCCCGCGAAGAGATTCGGCCAGCCGGCGCGATCCGCCTCGGGGCACTCCATCGTGAGGATCGCGTCCCATTCCGCAGGCCAGCCGGCGGGCAGGGCCTCCGCCACGAGAACGCGCGAGATGCCGGGCATCTTCGCGTAAACGGAAGCCCACGTGTCACGCATGACGACGCACGATTCCTTCCCCGCGGCCTCGAGCGCGAGCGCGAGCCCGAGCGCCGAGCCGAGGGCGTCCCCGTCCGGATTGCGGTGGCCCGTGAGGAGGAACCGCTTCCCCGACGAGAGGAGCTTCGCGACCTCTTCGTAGTCGGCGTCGACGGCGGGGTCGCGGCGCGTCATGAGGCGTCGGGCTCGCCCGCGGGTTTCGGGATCGAGCGCAGCAGCTCCTCGACGCGCGCGCCGCGCTCGATCGTGTGGTCCTCGGCGAAGTGGAGATCCGGCGCGTAGCGAAGGCCACAGTTCCTCCCGACGAGCGAACGCAGGTGTCCGCGCGCGCGGTTCAGGGCCTCAACCGTCTTCCGGAACTGGTCCGTCGGGCCGAAGACCGACACGAAGACTCGCGCCGATCGCAGGTCGTCGGCCATGACGACGTCCGTGATCGTGGCAAATCCGATCGCCGGGTCGCGGAGATCCTCCCTCAGGAGGCGGGCCAGCTCCGCCCGCACGACGTCTCCGACCTGCTTCGGGCGCCTGCCGGAAGCCCCTGCGGAACGTCTCTGAGTCGCCATGTGGTCACCTGCTTTCCGATGCGTCGGCTCCGAAGGAGCTTCCCGGCGCGCCGACGTCCCCGAACCCCACGAGCTCGTGCCTTTCGCTCGCGATCTCGGCCCCGTTCTCTTCCGCGTAGGTTTCGATGAAATGGCGGATCCTCTGCAGCAGCGGCTCGAGGGCCTCCGAATCGGCCCCCACCGCGGCGATTCCGAGCGCCGCGCGCTGCAGGAGATCCTGGTGCGCGACCTCGGCGGCCGAGATCTCGAAGTCGCCGCGAAGGCGGGTCTTCAGGGGCCTCAGAAACGAGCGCTTCTCCTTGAGCCCCCGGCACGAAGGCAGATGAAAGTCGAAAACGGTGATGGCCACGACCATGTGATGAATTCTCGGATTCCCAAGAGGAATTCGGATTTTCTTAGAAGGGGTGAGTGAAGCTGCGGCCCGTGCGCGCGGAACGCGGCGACTCGAAGCCGCCGCTCCCCATACTCATTCGAAGAAACCCAGAACTCCCTGTCCTTTGCTCCTCGATCTCAAGTCAGAGATCCGGCCAGCTCCTCGACGACGTACGCCTCGATGACGTCTCCGACCTTCACGTCCTGATAGCCCGCGATGCCGATTCCGCACTCAAAGCCCTGCTTCACCTCGGACGCGTCGTCCTTGAAGCGGCGAAGCGAGCCGACCTTGCCCTCGTAGATGACGCGGTTGTCGCGGACGAGGCGCACCGACGCCGACCGCGGGATGGACCCGTC
This sequence comes from Thermoanaerobaculia bacterium, assembly GCA_035310685.1. GTDB lineage: Bacteria > Acidobacteriota > Thermoanaerobaculia > UBA5066 > UBA5066 > Fen-183. Next base: position 27 of record DATGDV010000368.1, on the reverse strand, counting down.
CAGAACCATGCACCCCGCAACGGTCCC
>DATGDV010000367.1:0-1885 GCA_035310685.1 Thermoanaerobaculia bacterium | reverse complement strand
AGAGCCCCTTCCAGAGAGTCGTCGTCGGCGAGCGAACGGGCAAACCGTCCGAGCGGGTTCGCCAGATCGTGGAGGCCTTTCAGGGGGCCGGCGCCGAGGCGCGTGTCTCCGAGGACATTCAGGCCGACCTTTGGCGGAAGTTCGCGTTCATCGCCTCCATGGCGGCGGCCTGCGGGCTGGCGCGCGCGCCGGTCGGGCCCGTGCGGGACGCCCCCCACGGCCGGCTTCTCTTCGCGCGCGCGGTGCGCGAGGTCCTCGCCGTGGCACGAGCCCGCGGGATGTCGTTGCCCGAAGACGAAGAGGCGAAGATCCTCGCCTTCATCGATTCCCTCGGCGGGAGCATGAAACCCAGCTTCCTCGTCGATCTGGAAAGCGGCGGCCGCACGGAGCTCGACGATCTCAGCGGAGCCGTCTCAAGGCTCGGGCGCGAGGCGGGCGTCGAGACGCCGATACACGACGCCGCCACGGCGGCTCTTTCGGCTGCGACGAAGGGCGGCTGACCCGGCCCGGACGCCTCACATCGCCAGGATCGGGTTTCTCAGGGCGCCGATGCCCTCGATCTCCGACTCGAGCACGTCTCCGGGCTTGAGATATTCCGGCGGTTTGCGGGCGTGCCCGATCCCCGGCGGCGTGCCCGTCGCGAGGATGTCGCCGGGCTCGACCGTCAGGCCGAAAGAAAGCTCGGCGAGAAGCCGCGGAACCTTGAAGTACATCTGTCTCGTGTTCCCGTCCTGCTTCACGACCCCGTTGACGCGTGAGACGAGGCGCCGCGAAGACCAGTCAAAGCCGTCCCGCGTGACGATCCAGGGCCCCATCGGCGCGTGCCCGTCCAGGCTCTTGCCCTTCCACCACTGGCCGCCGTGCTTTTTCTGCTGGATGTCGCGGGCGGTCGTGTCGTTGAGGACGCAGAACCCGAAGACGTGGTCCATCGCGTTTTCCTCGGTGAGGTTCTTTCCGCGCCGGCCGACGATGACTGCGAGCTCGACCTCCCAGTCGATCGCCGTCGACACGTGTGGGTCGTACGGAATCGGGTCGTACGGGCCGTTGACGGCGTTCGTGCCTTTCGTGAAGAAGACGGGGTGCTCGGGAAGCGTCTGGCCGGAATCCCTCAGCGACTTCCCTTCCTCGAAATGCTCGACGTAGTTCCAGCCGACGCAGGTGACGTTCCGGCGCGGGACCGGGATCGGCGCGGCCAGGTGAACGTCCTCGGCGCGCGGGCCGCCGTCCGCGAAGCCCTCGACGAGGGACCGGACCTCGGCGAGCGATTCCTCTCCGGCCGCGATCAACGAAAGCATGTCGGCGGGATCGAACGACAGGGGAACGTTCCGCCGTCGCGCCTCCGCTCCGAGGTCGAGGACATGGCCTTGGGGCGAGAGCGCGCCGACGCAGATTCCCTTTCCGGGAGACGGGACGAAGCTGACGAGTCTCATCGCGGCCAATCATCTCGCACCCGGTGACAAATCGTCCTCCTGGAACCGACCTGCGCCCCAGCGACGCGCTTCATCCTAAGATGCGCTTGCGGACGGAGGGGATATGTTCACTGAAGAGTGTGGTCCGACACGCAGGGGCGTGCTGAAGACGGGCCTCGCGCTGGCGGTGGGATTTTCGAGCTCGGGGACGCCTGCTCTCGCCGCGGGTCCCGAGGACACAGCCGTCACGATCGTCGGGCCGAAGCCGGGCTTCTCCCCCGAGATCGGAACCCTCGCGTCGATGATGGCTTTCATGCGCAGGCAGGTCTTGAGGTCCGTGGAGAAGCTCGGGCCGCAGGACCTCGACTTCCTCCTGGATGCGAAGGCCAACCGAATCGGCGCTCTACTGATGCATCTCGCCGCTACGGAGGCCTATTACCAGTTGAACACCTTCCAGAACGTGAAGTGGGGCGACT
>DATGDV010000366.1:0-5117 GCA_035310685.1 Thermoanaerobaculia bacterium | reverse complement strand
CCTCGATCTCGGAGGCGTGCGGGAGCTCTCCGGGCTCGTCGTGGACTGGCCGGCCGCGGCGCCGTCGCGCTTCACCGTCGAGATTTCGTCCGACGGACGAACGTGGACGGCGATCCGCCGCGTCGAGCGCGGGGGCGCGCGCCGCGCCTATCTCCATCTCCCGGAGACGGAGGCGCGCCTCGTGCGGATCGCGCTCCCGCCCGGCGACTTCGGCCTTCCCCGGATCGACGTGAAGCCGGTCGAATGGGCTCCCACCGCGAACGACTTCGTCTCGGCGATCGCCAAGGACGCGCCGCGGGGCCGCAATCCGCGCGCCTTTCGCGGCGAGCAGTCGTACTGGACGGTGGCCGGGGTCGATGCCGACACGGAGGAGGTCCTGGTCGGCGAGGACGGGGCGCTGGAGCCGGGAAAGGGTTCCTTCTCGCTCGAGCCGTTTCTCTTCACCGACGGCCGGCTCGTGACGTGGAGCGACGCGGCGGTCTCCCAGGGGCTCGAGCGAAACGACCTGCCGATTCCGACCGTGGCGTGGAAGGCCCGCGACCTGACGCTCGACGTGACCGCGCTCGTGGACGGCCCGGCAGGGTCCTCCGTCCTCCGCGCGCGGTATCGGGTCCGCAACGCGCGTACGGCGGCGGCTCGCGTGAAGCTTTTCGTCGCGGTCCGCCCGTTCCTCGTGAACCCGCCGACGCAGTTTCTGAATGCGCCGCACGGGGTCTCGAAGATCGACGCGCTCGTTTTCCGCGGCGCGACTCTGACGGTGAACGGCACGCGCACGCTCTCCGCGTGGCCGACTCCGTCCGCATCCGGCGCGGCAGCCTTCGACGAGGGGTCGGTGACGGATTTTCTTCTGGAAGGGAATTTGCCGCCGGCACGGGAGATCGGCGACGAGACCGGCCTCGCGTCGGGAGCGTTCGCCTGGGACTTCGAGATTCCGTCGGGCGGCGTACGGGACGTCGTCCTCGACGTGCCTTTGCACCCAGGCGCCGCGGCCGCTCCGACCCTTTCGGCGAACGATTTCGACGTGCGCCTCGCCCGGGCGTCCGCGGCATGGGGAAAGGCCGTCGACGGCGTGCGCTTCCGCCTCCCCCCCTTCGCGGAATCTCTCGTCGAAACGCTGAAGTCGAACCTCGCCTACGTCCTCGTCAACCGCGATGGCCCCTGGATCCAGCCCGGCTCGCGCGCCTACCAGCGGTCGTGGATCCGCGACGGAGCTCTGACGTCGTCGGCGCTCCTCAGGCTCGGCCGAACCGAAGAGGTGCGCGACTTCCTCGTGGCCTTTTCGCAGAAGCAGTTCGCCGACGGGAGGATCCCGTGCTGCGTCGATGCCCGGGGCGCCGATCCCGTGCCCGAGCACGACAGCCTCGGGGAGCTCCTCTTCCTGGCTGCCGAATACTTCCGCTTCACCGGGGACAGGGCGACGCTCGACGCGCTCTGGCCGCGGATCGAAAGAACCGTGGCGGCGATCGACGCGCTGAGGCGCCAACGCCTCACGCCCGAATACGAGACGCCCGAGAAGCGTGTCTTCCACGGCCTCCTCCCCGAGTCGATCAGCCACGAGGGCTACTCCGACAAGCCGGTGCACTCGTACTGGGACGACGCCTTTGCGCGCAAAGGCCTCGCCGACGCGGCCGAGACGGCGGTCGCGCTCGGGCATCCCGACGAAGCCCGCTCCTTCGCGGCCATCCGCGACGCATTCGAGTCGGATCTTCTCGCCTCGATCGCGCTCACGATCGAACGGAATCACCTCGACACCCTTCCGGCGTCGGTCGAGAGGCACGACTTCGACCCGACCTCGACGACCGCCTCTCTCTCGCCGTGCGGGCTCCAGAGAAAGCTGCCCCAAGGGGAGCTCGCGCGCACGTTCGATCGCTACGTGAAAGAGGCGCGGGAGCGGCGCGACGGGACGCGGACGAGCGACGCCTACACGCCTTACGAGCTGCGGACGGTCGGCGCTCTCGTGAGGCTGGGGCGGACGGCCGAGGCCCACGAGATGCTCGCGTTCTTCATGAAGGACCGCCGCCCCGCTGCCTGGAACCAGTGGGCCGAAGTCGTCGGCCGCGATCCGCGCGCGCCCCGCTTCGTCGGCGACATGCCGCACACGTGGGTCGGGACCGATTTCATCCGCTCGTTCCTCGACTTCTTCGCAATCGAGCGCGAGGGGGAAGAAGGCGGATCCCTTCTGCTCGGGGCCGGCCTCCCGGAGGAATGGCTTCGCTCGCCGGGAGGTGCCGGAGTGGAGGGGCTGCGGACGATTTACGGGCCGCTCGACCTCTCGGTCTCGGCATCGGCCGGCGAGTTGCGCGCGCGAATCGCCGGCGTGAAGGTTCCCCCAGGCGGTCTCGCCCTCGCATGGCCGCTGGGAGGCGTTCCACGAGCGGCGACCGTGAACGGAAAGCCGGCGGTGATCAGGGGCCGCGAGATCCTCGTCCGCGAGGTCCCCGCCGAAGTCGTCGCGCTGCCATGACGAAAATGCCTCACGCCGGCGCCGGCTCGTACGGCCACTTCTCGGAGGACGGCCGGGAATACGTCATCACGGATCCGAGGACGCCGCGCCCGTGGGTCAACGTCGTGGCGAACCCGCGCGCCGGCTTCGTCGTGAGCCAGACGGGAAGCGGGTTTTCGTTCCTCGAAAACTCGCAGCTCGCCGCCGTGACGCGCTGGCGGCAGGACCTCGTCGAAGACCTCTCCGGCAAGTTTCTCTATGCGAAGGACGCGGAGAGCGGCGACCTCTGGTCCCTCTCGCCCGCGCCCGTCTGGGCGTCTTTCGATTCCTTCGCGTGCCGCCACGGCCTCGGCTACTCGACGTTCGAGACGTCGCGCTCCGGGATCGAGGCCAGCTGGACGCTTTTCTGTCACGCGGAGGAGATGGTCGAGCTCTGGCGACTCTCGCTGCGAAACGCATCCGGCCGGCTCCGGAGGCTCCGGCTTTGCGCCTGCCTCGAATGGTGCTGCGGCGTCGCGCCCTCGCCGCGGCGCGAGTTCGGAAAGCTCTTCCTCGAGACGACGTTCGACGAGGATCGCCGCGCGATCGTCGCGCGGAACCACATGTGGGACGTGCCGTCCGGACGGTTCGGGCACTGGAACACGAGCTTCCCGTACGTCAGCGCCTTTTCGACCTCCGAGAAGGTCGTCTCGGCGCAGGGAGACAAGGCGGCGTTTCTCGGCCGATACGGCAGCCTGCGAGCTCCGGCGGCGCTCCTGGGGGTCGGAGGGCCCGCGGCGTTCGGGCGGCACGAGGACCCGATCGCGGCTCTCGAGGTCGAGCTCGACCTCGCACCCGAAGAGGCGCGGACGATCGGCTTCGCCCTCGCAACGTCGGACTCGGAGGAAAAGGCGGTCGCACTCGGGTCCCGGTTCGTGAAGGACGAGGAGAGCCGCCGGACGCTCGACGAGGTGAGAGCGGGCTGGCAGACGCGGCTCGCCGCGCACCGGATGGAGACGCCCGACCCGGCGTTCGACGCCGTCGTCAACGATTGGGCGCGCTACCAGGCGATCGCAGCGCGGCTCTGGGCGCGATGCGGTTACTACCAGCAGAGCGGCGCCTTCGGTTTCCGCGACCAGCTCCAGGACTCGCAGGTCTGGCTGACGATCGATCCCGGGCGGTGCCGCGAACAGATCCGGCTCCACGCGGGTCACCAGTTCCGCGACGGGTCGGTCCTGCACTGGTGGCACCCTCTCACGGAACAGGGGCTCGCCACGAAGATGACGGACGACCTGCTCTGGATGGCCTTCGTGTCGGCGAACTACGTGAAGGAGACGGCCGACCTCTCGATCCTCGAGGACGAGGCGCCGTTTCTCGACGAAGAGGGCTCGTTTCCCCTGGCGGAGCACGTCGAACGCGCGTTCCGTCGCGTCTTCTCGCGGACGAGCCCGCGCGGTATCCCGCTCATCGGGGCCGGCGACTGGAACGATGGCCTCTCGGCGGTGGGGCTCCTCGAGAAGGGCGAGTCCGTCTGGCTCGGCGAGTTCCTCGCGGGCCTCCTCGCCGACTGGAGCGAGATCTTCCGCCGCTCGGGGGCCCCTGCGCTCGCGGACGATTTCGCGGCCCGGCGCGTCGCGCTCGTGGACGCGCTGAACGCGCATGGCTGGGACGGAAGCTGGTACGCGCGGGGGACGCTCGACGACGGCTCGGTCCTCGGGAGCGCGAAGAACCGCGTCGGGAAGATCTTCCTCAACGCGCAGACGTGGGCGATCCTGAACGACGTGGCGCCGCCCGAGCGGGCGGCCGCGTGCCTCGCGGCCGTGAAGAGGCACCTCGTCACCGAGGCCGGCGCGCTCCTCCTCGCCCCCGCGTTCGACCGGCCGGTTCCCGAGATCGGCTACATCACGCGCTACGGGCCCGGCCTCCGCGAGAACGGAGGCGTCTACACGCACGCCGCGACGTGGGCGATCGCGGCGGCGGCGAAAGCGAAGGATGCCGAGCTCGTCGAGAGGCTCCTCGCCGCGATCAATCCCGCGAACAAGGATCCCGAACGCTACGCGGCCGAGCCCTACGTCCTGCCGGGCAACGTGGACGGGCCGGCCTCGCCCCACCACGGGCGCGCGGGATGGACCTGGTACACGGGCTCGGCCGCCTGGTTCCACCGCGTCGTCGCGGAGTGGGTCTTCGGCGTGCGCCCCGGGTGGGACTCTCTTTCGCTCGACCCCTGCCTTCCTCCGTCCTGGAACCGGGCGCGCATGGTCCGTCCGTGGCGCGGCGCGACGCTCGAGATCGAGATCGCGCGCGGAACGCCTGCCGGCGGCGCCGAAGTCTCGGTCGACGTCGACGGGGTCGCGCAGGCGACGAACGTCCTCGCGCCGCCGGAACGGCCTCGCGGCACGCGCCACGTCGCGGTGACGGTCCGTTAGGCGGGCGACCCGTCGAGGGAGGCCCCGGCGGTACGGATCACATCCGCGTAGAATCGGGCGCTCGCCTTCGGAGTCCGCCGCTGCGTCGCGTGATCGACGTGCACGATCCCGAATCGCTTCGAGAAGCCGTAGGACCACTCGAAGTTGTCGAGGAGCGACCAGACGAAGTAGCCGCGGACGTCGACGCCCCGCGCGATCGCCTCGCGCGTCGCGCGGAGATGCTCCCGAAGGTAAGCCACGCGCAGCGGGTCCGCGACGCCCTCCGGCCC
>DATGDV010000365.1:0-8050 GCA_035310685.1 Thermoanaerobaculia bacterium | reverse complement strand
GGCATAGACGAGGCTCGAGAAGAGGTCCCACACGGGTTGCGTTCCCGCCCGGACGAGATCCACCGCCACGAGGTCCGCGCGCTTCCCTGTCTCCAGCGAACCGATGCGGTCGTCCAGCTTCAACGCCCTCGCGCCCTCGATCGTCGCCATCCGGAGGAGATCCCTCGCCGGCAGCACCGTCGGGTCCATCGCCGAGACCTTCGCGAGCTTCCCGGCGAAGTCCATCGCCTCCCACATGTCGAGGTCGTTGTTCGAGCCCGCGACGCCGTCCGTCCCGAGGCCGACGGCGATGCCGACTCGCCGCGCCGCCGCGACGGGCGCGACTCCGGACCCGAGCTTCATGTTCGACTCCGGGTTGTGCGCGAGACCGACGTGCCGTTCGGAAAGGAGGCGGAGGTCTTCCGCGCTGCACCAGACGCAGTGGGCCGCGAGGACGTTCGGGCCGAGGAAGCCGATCGATTCGAGCCAGTTCGTGGGCGTCGTGCCGTGCTTCTCGGCGATCTGCTCCTGCTCGTCCCGTGTCTCGGAAAGATGAATGAGGAGCGGGGCGTGAAACTCGTCCGCGAGAGCCTTCGCGGCCTGGAGAGACTCCTTCCCGTTCGTATACGGCGCGTGCGGCGCGACGGCCGCGACGACGCGCGGATGTCCCTTCCACTTCTCGAGGAACGCCCGGGTCACCTTGATCGATTCGGCGAGATCCTTGTGGTCGGGCACGGGAAAATCGAGCCACGTCTCGCCCAGAACGGCGCGCATCCCGCACGCGTCCACGGCCGTCGCAACGTCCGACTCGTAGTAGTACATGTCCGCGAACGTCGTCGTGCCGCCGCGGACCATCTCCGCGCAGGCGAGAAGCGTTCCGGCGCTCACGAAGCCGGGCGAGACGTTCTTGCTCTCGGCGGGAAAGATGAACTTCGTGAGCCAGTCCATGAGCGGCAGGTCGTCCGCGATGCCGCGCAGCAGGTTCATCGCGGCGTGCGTGTGCGCGTTGATCAGCCCCGGCAGGACGACGGAATGGGGACGGGAGATCTTCTGCTTCGGAGAATAGAGACGAAGGAGGTCCGATGTCGCGCCGACGGCCACGATGCGGCCCCCTTTGATCGCCACCGCACCGGGAGAGAACACGCGATCCGATCCGTCCATCGTCAGGACGTGGGCGGCGGTCACGAGGGTATCGACAGAGGAGACCGGAGATTTCTGCTTAGGCGGCGCGTGAGGGGGCTCCGCGGCGGCGACAGGCGCCGCCGCACTCGTGAACAGAAGCGCCAGAAGTACTCCCCGAATGGCCGGTGTCAAGGGTCTCCGACCGCTGCGCGGCGCGCGAAGCGCGCCCTTGACATCGGCCATTCGGGAAGAAGATTTCCAGCTATCGGCGGCTGCATCAGCAGCCGCCGCATATGAGAAGGAATTCTTCACTTCGGCCTCTCGAACTCGAAGGCCAGCGGGAGCAGCGTCGCGAGCCGCATGCGGCTCACGACGCGCGTCGGCGTCGCGAGAATGACGTCGATGTCCCGGCACTGGTCCCAGAGCACCTGTCGGCACGCGCCGCAGGGCGACGCCGGGGGATCGGCATCCGTCACGACGGCGACCGCGCGAAATCTCCGCGCGCCCTCCGAGACGGCCTTGAACACGGCCGTCCGCTCGCCGCACACGGTCAGGCCGTACGACGCGGACTCGACGTTGCAGCCGCCGAAGATCGTGCCGTCCTCGGCCAGAAGCGCGGCCCCGACGAGAAAGCCCGAGTACGGGGCCGAGGCCTTCTCGCGCGCCTTCCGCGCCGCGTCGACGAGGCGCTTTTCCTCGTCCGCCGTGAGGGCACGGGTCGCGCTCACGTCTTCTTCGCCTTCTTCCGGCGGAACGAGAGCCTCGGGGTCGGCAGGATCGCGTCTTCCGTCGCTCCCGACCGCCCGGTGCCCAGCGCCTGGACGAGAAACGTCAGAAAACGCACGAAATCGCCTTTGACCCGCTGCGTCGTCTCGAGAACCTCGCGGTGGTCGAGCTTCTGCTTCAACACGCCAGCCGCCATGTTCGTGATGCACGAGATGCCCAGGACCCCGACGCCCATCTGGTTGAGCGCGATGACTTCGGGCACCGTGGACATGCCCACCGCGTCCGCGCCCCAGGAGCGGAGAGCCCGGATCTCGGCCGGCGTCTCGTACGAGGGGCCGTGCACTCCGACATAGACGCCGTGCCTCAGCGGGATCCGCTGTCTCTTCGCGACGGCGAGGGCGAGCGAGCGGAGGTCCTTGCGGTAGGCGTCCGACATGTCGGGAAAACGCGGCCCGAGGTCCTCGTCGTTCACGCCGATGAGCGGGTTCGTGCCGAACGCGTTGATGTGATCGTCGATGAGCATGAGGTTGCCGGACTTGAAGGACCTGTCGATGCCGCCGGCGGCATTCGTCACGATGACGGTCCGGCAGCCGAGAAGGCCGAGGACCCGGGCGGGAAACACGAGGGCCGACATGGGATGGCCTTCGTAGTAGTGGACGCGCCCGGAGAGAACGACCGTCGGAACGCCGCGCACCGTGCCGGCCACGAGCGTCCCCGAATGCCCGACCACGGCCGACGTCGGGAATCCCGGGATGTCGCCGTACGGGATCGTGACCCGCTCGTCCACGCCGTCGGCGAAGTCGCCGAGGCCCGAGCCCAGGATGACGCCGACGAGCGGCGGGTGCGGCAGCCGCCCACGCAGCCACTCCGCCGCGGCCGAGAGCCTGGAATCCATCTCTTCCTCCTACCCCATCAGGATGCCGGCGATCGCCGCCGTCATGAAGCTCACGAGCGACCCGGCGAGGAGCGCGCGGAAGCCGAGCCGCGCGAGGTCGGACTTGCGCGTCGGCGCGAGGCCGCCGATCCCGCCGATCTGGATGCCGATCGACGAGAAGTTCGCGAAGCCGCACAGGGCGAACGTCGCGATGACCTTTCCCTTCTCGGAGAGCGTGCCGACGACGTCTTTCATCATCGAGAAGGCGAAGAACTCGTTGATGACCGTCTTGTTCGCGATGAGATTGCCCACGGTCGCCATGTCCTCCTTCGGAGCTCCGAGGCTCCACGCGAGCGGCCCGAGCACCCATCCGAAGATCGTCTGCAGGGAGAAGGCCGGGTTGCCCCAGAGCTGCCCGACCCATCCGAGGAACCCGTTCAGCATGGCGATCAGCGCCACGAAGGCGATGAGCATGGCCGAGATGTTGAGGACCAGCATCATGCCCTGCGAGGCGCCGCTCGCGGCCGCGTCGATGAAGTTCGCGCTCGTCTTCTCGACCTGCATCTTCACGGTTCCCATCGTCGTGGGCGTCTCGGTCTCGGGCCAGAGGATCTTCGCGATCAGGAAGGTGCCGGGGGCGGCCATCACGGAAGCCGTGATGAGGTACTTCAGGGGCGCCCCCATCGTCACGTAGGCCAGCATGACCGCGCCCGAGACGTGCGCCATGCCGCCGGTCATCATGGTGAGGAGCTCGGACGTCGTCATCGTCGCGATGTAGGGCGCGATCAGGACGGGCGCCTCCGTCTGGCCGATGAAGACGTTCGCCGCGACGCACAGAGCTTCGGCGCCGGAGACCTTCATCGTCTTCTGCATCCCCCACGCCATTCCTTTCACGATCACCTGAATGATGCCGAAGTGGTAGAGGATGGAGAAGAAGGCGCAGATGAAGATGATGATCGGGAGCACCTTGAAGGCGAAGATGAATCCCCTGTAGGGCATGCCCGTCTTCTCGCCGAGTGCGTCCATCGGCCCCGCCAGCCACCCGAAGAGAAAGCCCGAGCCCTGGTCGGCGAAGGCGATGGCGCGCGAGACGCCGTTCGAGAAGGACTCCAGCGCCTGTTTGCCGCGCTCCCAGTAGAGAACCATCAACCCGAAAGCCATCTGGAGGACGAACGCCCAGCCGACGGTGCGCCAGCGGATCGCCCGCCGGTTCTTGGAGAGCGCGAGCGCCACCGCGAGCACGACCGCCAGACCGATCAGACCAGTGAATCGCTCCACGAATCCTCCATGGCCGGGGATGAGCCCGAAAGAATACCCCGAACGACAGGCCGGGGGAGCTTCTTCACATCCGCAGGGTCCGGGCGTCCCTCAAGCGCCCGCGCCACTCGTTCCTCCCGAGCACGCCGTTCACGAACGTCGACCACGCGAAGATGCCGGTGAGGGCCGCGACCCAGACGGGATGCAGGACGACGCCGGTGAGCGGGTAGCGGAGCTTCAGGTGTAGGGCCCCGCGCACGAGGAGCGTCATCGCGACGATCAAGAACGAAAGAAAGACTTCTTTGAAAGTGAACAGGGCAGGTGCGAGGACGCGGTTGTGGGGAAATGCCGCGCCCGCAGCCGCGGCGTGCCGTGCAGCCCACTCGAGAGCGCTCCCGGCGAGTACGCCGAAGGCCAATTCACCTTCTAAGAAGAACAGCAGAAGGCAAAGCACCGCCACCGGCAGGCTCGCTCCGATCCCGTAATACCCGTTCTTGGCAAACCCTTTCGCGATCTCCCGGAAGCCGCGGTACATGCGCACGGAGACGGTCTCGAGCGCACGAGCGAATCCGGTCCGGCCTCCGGCCAGTCGCGCGTTGCGGCCGAGCTGGATGTCGTCGACGACCGAGTTCTTCAGGGCCGCGTATCCCCCGATCCTGTCGAAGAGATCGCGGCGAACGAGGTTGAAGACGCCGGCGCCCCCGCCGAAGTGGCGCGCCCCCGGAACGTTCATCAACCACAACGGCAGGTAGCAGAACCCCACGTTCGCGACGGACGGCGTCATGAGCTCTTCCCCGAACGACCTCATCTCGAGCTTGGGAAAGACGCTGAGGAAGTCGAGGCGGTGGCGGTCTGCGTGGACGAGGGCCCGGGAGAGGACGTCGGGCTCGAAAAATACGTCGGCGTCCGAGAAGACGAGCCAGTCCTGCGGCCTCGTCGCACGGGACGCGCGGGCGCCCTCTTCCAGCGCGTGCGGCTTGCCGAGCCAGTCGGGCGGAGGCTCGACTCCGTCCACGACGCGGAGGACCCCCGGGAACTCGTGCTCGAGGCCCGCGAGAATCCGGCGCGTCGCGTCGGACGACAGGTCGTCCACGACGACGACCTCGAAGGACGGATCGTCCTGCCGGCACTTGCTGCGCGTCGCATCCTCGACGTCTCGCTCCTCGTTTCGCGCCGGAACGACGATCGAGACGAAGGGCGATCCCTCCCTCCGCCGTGGCGGCGCGTCCGCGAGGCGCGGGACGAGGAGGAAAGACAGCGCGACGTTCAGGGCGCGGACGGCCCAGAGCGCGAGGACGATCTTCAGGAGGACGACGAGCACGGGCTCATCGCGCGGCGAAGGCGGCGCGGTCGGCCGGCCTCGGCATCATCGCTCCCGGCCCGCTTTCACTTCGCGTGCCGGCCGTGGTAGCTCTGGCAGAGGTACTGGATTCCGACCATCATGACGGCTTCCCACGCGTGGTCGACCTCGAGGGACCACTCCGGATCGCACTCCTTCACGGTCTCGAGGAGACTGTCGAGCCAGAAGTCGTAGAGGCTGGCTCCGATCTGGAGCTGCCCGGACCCATGCCGCGCCGCGACGTCCGAGAGATAGGCGTCCGGCGTCTGCTTGCGGTCGTGCGCGACGAGAAGAAGGTGATGAAAGGAGGCCTTCAGCGCGCGCTTCTGGCGGACGAAGTCCGTTCCCGCGAACTTCACGGCCACCTCGGGCGACGAGAGCATGAACCTCTCGTAGAAGAGGTCGAGGAAGTTCGGCCGCGCCTCGCACCTCGCGAGGCTCTTCTCGAAGAGGTCGAGAGTCCTGGAATCCACGGTGTCGCTCAAATGGAGCCTCCCGGCCACGCCTAGCCAAAGGTCGCGATCGTCACGTGAGAAGCGGACGCAGTATAGGAGCAGACGGGCCAGGGCGCGACGCGCTCGCGTCGAGCAGTTCGTCAGGCCGCCGGAAGGATCGTGCCGAGGAAGCTCGTGCCGCCGACCGGGGGGACGCCCAGATGCTCGGCCGCGGTCGCGCCGAGGTCGGCGAACGTCTTTCGCGTCCCGATGTCGGCTCCTCCCGCCACCCCCGGGCCCGCGGCGACCATCGGAACGTACTCCCGCGTGTGGTCGGTGGAGGTGTCGCTGGGGTCGCCGCCGTGGTCTGCGGAGAGCATCAGGAGATCGCCCGGACGAAGCGCGGCCACCATCGAGGGCATGAAGGAGTCGAGCTCCTCGAGGCTCCTCGCGTAGCCGGCGACGTCGTTGCGGTGCCCGTATTTCGTGTCGAAGTCGACGAGGTTCGTGAAGACGAAGTCGTCGTGGCGGTCGCGGATGGCCGAGATCGTCTTCTCGATGCCGTCGCGGTTCGAGACGGTGTGCAGCGCCGTCGTGATCCCGTGCCCGCAGAAGATGTCCTCGATCTTGCCGAGCGCGTGCACCTTCAGGCCGTGCAGGACCGCGCGGTCCAGAAGAGTCTCGCCGGACGGCGGAACCGAGAAATCCTTGCGCCGGTGCGTGCGCTGGTACTTTCCGTTCGCGCCCACGAAGGGCCGGGCGATGACGCGGCCGACCTGGTGCGGGGGCCTCAGGATCTCCCGGGCGATCCGGCACCACGCGTACAACGTGTCGACCGGGACGACGTCCTCGTGCGCGGCGATCTGGAAGACGGAGTCGCCGGAGGTGTAGAGGATGGGCCGCCCCGTCCTCACGTGTTCGTCGCCGAGCTGCTCGAGGATCGCCGTCCCCGACGCGGGCTTGTTCCACAGCACCTTCCGTCCGATCGCCCTCTCGAACGGCTCGACCACCTCGGGGGGAAACCCGTCCGGATAGAGCGGAAAAGCGGTGCCGAGCGTGAGGCCCATCAGCTCCCAGTGTCCCGTCGTGGTGTCTTTCCCGGCGCTGGCCTCGGCGAGGCGGCCGAAAGCGCCCGCGGGCGCGGCCAGGCCCGGGGGCGCCTCGGCGTACATCGTGTGGAGGAGGCCGAGGCGCGTCAGGTTCGGAAGGTGCGGCTTGCCGTCCCGGAGGACGTGCTGGAGCGTCTTCCTGCCGTCGTCCCCGAAAAGCGCGGCGTCCGGCGCCGTCCCGACGCCGAGGCCATCGCAGACGACGACGATGACGCGACGCTTCACGGCGCGTTACAGGCTGGCGAGCTTCTGCTGGGCGTCGGTCCGGTAAGGGGAATCCGGAAAATCCGTCACGAGACGCTGGTAAAAGCTCTTCGCCTCGACGTTCTGTCCGGTCTGCTCGTAGAGACGCGCCATCGTGAAGACGAGGACGTCCTTCGAGACGGGCGAATCGCTGGCCTCGAGATACCTCTTTGCCGTCTCGAGAGCTTCCTTCGGGCGGCCCGCCGCCGCCTGGGCGTCGATCGCCGCGACCGCGGCGACTCCCGCCGCCACCGTCCCGTTTTCGGACCGCGCGAAGGCCTTTGCGGCGTCCAGGTTCGCACCCGTGGCCGCGTTCGGGCCGTCGAGCGAAAGGATGACGACTGCCGCGGCGCGGCCGGCCGCGGAAGACGGGGCGTCCTTCACGAGCGCGGCGAGCTCGGCTTTCGCCGCAGCAGTCCGTTCGGCGACGTTCTTGAAGGCGCGCGCGCCGGGGGCCGGGGCCGCGTCGGACGCGAGCGGCGTGTCGAACAGCGCGAGTGCGGAGGAAAGGCGCGCCGCGAGACGGCCGTTCCTCAGGACGATTCCGCCCCAGATGGCGCCGACGACGAGGACGACGCCGCCCGCGATCAGCGCCCACCGCGTGGTCTCGGATCGGTGCGTGGCGACATAGTCGCGCGCATCCGTCAGCGCGTGCTGAAGCTGATCGGTCTTCATCTGCTGTTTCGTGAGTCGATTGGACATGTGCACTTTCCCGAAATCGCCCGACAGGACGCGGCGAACGCCGCGCCCTGCCCTCGTGGCGGTTCTAGCGCTTCCTCAGCGTTTCTTCCGCTTCGCCGACTTCTTCGCCGGCCTGCGAGACTTCTTCGCGGCCTTCTTTCTCTTCGGAGCCGACCTCTTCGTGGCCTTCTTTCTCTTTGGAGCCGACTTCCGGGCGGCCTTTCTCCTCGGAGCGGATTTCTTCGTCGTCTTCTTCGCTGCTTTCCTTTTCGCGGCGGCCTTCTTC
>DATGDV010000364.1:0-10399 GCA_035310685.1 Thermoanaerobaculia bacterium | reverse complement strand
GCGCCGAAAAGGAGAGATCTGTCGAGCGAGGTCACGAGGGCGGAAAGACTCTAGCAGACGTCTCCGGGCGCCATAGGAGCCACAGCAAACCAAGCGTCGCTCGAGCGGTGAAGAGGGCAAGGGGGAAACACGACCGTGTTTCCCCCATTACTCACAGCTGCTAGCCCGCCCTGCTCCCGGCTTAGACCGCGTAGCGGTCTGCGGGCTAGCCGGGACGGCTCACGACCGGGCGGGTGGCCGGACGCCCGAGCAGGAAGCCCTGGCCCCACGGCACGCCGAGGCCGCGCAGGCTCTCGAGCTCGCCACGCCTCTCGATGCCCTCGGCGATCAGTTCGGCGTCGATGCGCGCGCCGAGCGCCGCGAGCGAGCCCACGATCTCGCGCTTGATCCGGTCCTCGTGGAGGCCGGCGACGAGCGTGTGGGCCACTTTCACGTACTCCGGCCGGAGCTGCACGATGGACTCGAGGCCCGAATAGCCCGAGCCCGCGTCGTCGATCGCGAATCCGAAACCCGCCGCCCGCAGCCTCCCGACGACCTCGCGGAACGCGGGGTAATTGAAGACGACCTCCTTCTCCGAGAGCTCGAGAACGATGTCGCCGTGCACGCGGGCCATCTCGGCGAGATTCCGGTCGTCGAGGAAGACCGAGTGCGTGAGGAGCCGCGACGAGGCGTTCACGAACAGCCGCTTGTTTCGCGCGGCCTTCGGAAGGGACGAGAAGACCGTCTCGACGCACAGGCTCTCGAGCTCGAGGAGGAGGTCCCCCTCGCGAGCCACGGCGAACAGCTCGTCGGGCATTTCGAGCTCGTGGCCCGCCGGTCCGCGGATGAGCGCCTCGTAGCCGAGGACCTCGCCCGAGGTCACGCCCACGATGGGCTGGAAGACCGCGCGCAGGCGCTTCGCCGACAGGAGGGCCTTGAGCCTCTCGACGAAGGATTTCTTCTGGCCGCTCTCGCGCGCGTCCGCGAGGCGCGAGGCCTCGGCGAGCGCGCGCATGACCTGCCGCGACGGCCGCACACGCGGATCGTCGGGAACCACGAGTGCGGTCGCGTGAATGTGCATGAGGTCGACCGCGGAGCGCCCGAGCGCCTGCTTCAGACGGCGCCCGACTCCCTGGCGCAGGCGCGCGGCCTCCGCCTCCAGGGTGACGCCTCGCCGGCCGGGAGAGCGCCGCGCGACGTCGAAGAGAAGGAAGACTCCATCCGAGCCGTTGAAGGACATCGCGAGGAGGCCCGGTGCGAGGGGCGAAGCCAGGACGTCCTCGCGAAGGCTCGCGGCCGTCACGCGCAGGATCCGGTCGTAGAGCTCCCATCCGTAGAGGCTCTCGACGCCCGCGAAGCGTCCGAGCTGGATGTAGACGACTCCGAGATTGGCGACGCGCTCTTCCTTCAGGTCGGCAAAGGGATGCAGGGTCAGGCCCGTGACGGAATCGTGGAGCAGCGACTCGAGACGCAGCCTCTCGATCTCGGGCACGTCGACCGTCGATCGCTCGGCGACGAGCTTCAGGGAATTCGCGCGCGGCGTTTTCGTCATGATTCTCCTCACCCCGGCCCGGACGCCGTCAGGGCGCGCACGCGCGCCCGCAGCTCCTCGGCCCGGAACGGCTTCGTCAGGTGGTCGGTTCCGCCGACCTGCATCGCGGTGATTCGGTCGCGGACCTCGCCGCGCCCCGTCAGAAAGAGGACGGGCAGGTCGCGGGTCGTCGGCTGCCGGCGCACGATCTCGCACAGCTCCCAGCCGGAGAGGCCGGGCATGCCGACGTCGAGAACCAGGAGCGACGGCGGATCCCGGAGAACGGCCCGGAGCGCGGCCGCGCCGTCGCTCGCCCCGTCCACTTCGTAGCCGTCGAGCGACAGGACCGCGGCCACCGCCTCGATCATCGCGGGATCGTCGTCCACGACGAAAATGCGCGCTCTCACGCGCCGGCCTCGCGGGCGACGGGGAACATGATCGTGACCTCGAGACCGTGGCCGGGCTCGGAGAGGAGCGAGATCTTCCCGCCGTTCTTCTCGAGCAGGTCCTTCGTGACGCCAAGGCCGATCCCCCGTCCCGGAACCCCGGACGCCGACGCGGAGGGGCTCCGCCAGGCGAACGTGAACGCGTGTTTCTGCTCCTCCGGCGTCATGCCGGCGCCGGTGTCGCTGATCACGACGAACGCGTGCTGCGCCACGACGCTCGCCCTCACGCGCACCTGCCCGCCGGCCGGCGTGTACTTGACGGCGTTGTCGAGCACGTTGCGGAACGCGCGCTGGAGCGCCACGGGATCCGCCGCGACGGGAATCTCCGCGCCCTCGGCGACGAACTCGAGGCGGACCCTCTCGCCGTGAGCGAGCCGGTACGACTCGACGAGCGTCGACAGAACCCGCACGAGATCGGAGCGTGGGACGGGCGGAGCCGCGGACATGGCGGACGGGGAGGCCGCCGGGGCAGGTGCCGGCGCGCGCGGAGAGATGCCCGCCAGGGACTCCATGAGCGTGATCTCCCGGCCGAGGCCCAGAAGGTGAGCCTCCGAAGGCAGCTCTCCCCGTCGTGCCGCCTCGCCGATGAGGTCTCCATACACGCGGAGAACCGTGAGCGGCGACTTCAGGTCGTGAAGGATCTCGCTTCGCGGATCACGCCCCGGCGCGGGGGTCGCGGGCGTTCTCTGGGCGACCGGCCTCGCGGGCGCGGGCGCGTCCTCGGCGCCGGAATCCCGGCCGGGCCTCTTCCGAGGGAGCACGACCTCCATTCCGAGGACCGCCGCGGCCGGCCAGAGGAAATGCATCGCGATCGAGCGCGCGGCGGGGGCCGTGGGCGCCGGGTCGAGGACGACGAGGAGAGCCAGGCCGGCATAGGTGCCCACGAGGAGAAAGCGGCCGCCCTCTCGCGAGATCGCCGCTTCGGCCGCGAGGGTGACGACGAGGAGCGGAAAGAGGTCGCTCGTAACACCGCCCGTCTTCGCGAGCGCGACGAGCGTGAGGGCGAGCGGCACGAGAAGGCGCAGCGGCGCGGCGAACGCCCCCAGGAGCCGCGCTCCGAGGGAGGTCGCGAGGAGGCCGCCGAGCGCGAGCGCCGAGGCCGCGAGGGCCGCGACACGCGGCACGTCGCCGGGCATGACGGCTCCCGACGCGAGCAGGACGAGGAGGGACAGGGACAGGAGGGCCGGGCCGAAAAGGCCCGCCCCCGCGGCGGCGCTCAGCGACGGGCGCCCGTCCAGATCGACCTCATCTCAGTGCACATAGGCGCAGCCGACGCGGAGGCGGCCGTCGGAAAGGGGGACCGTGTTCACCTTCCGCATCGCCACGCGATGCGGCTCGCCGCTGTACCGCTGCAGGATCTCGCCCTCGAGCCGGTCGGGCGCCTTTTCCCGGGCCGTGACGAACGCGAGCCCGCCATAAGAGATGTCGTGCACCTCGGCCAGCGTTCCGCGGCGCGAGCCGTGGCCGCCCATCTTCAGCGTCAGGCCCGGCACGCAGAAGCGCGGAAAGCGTCTCGTCCGCTCGAACGGCTTCGCGTTCTGGCGCTTCGAGGCGTAAAGGCGGATGTCGCTGACCTTGAGGAGGAAGTCGAGCAGGCGGCCGTCCGTCGGGAATGTCGCGACTCCGTAGTTGAGGCCCACGCGGAGGCCGACGCGCAGCGGAAGCCGGATGCCCGCCACCCTGTGCCGGATGCGTTCGGCGACGGCGAGGCTGTTCACGACGTCGCTGTTCGGGAGCACGGTCACGAACTCGTCGCCGCCGTACCGGCAGCCCGCGTCCACGACGCGCAGCGAATCGCGGATGACCCTCGCCGTGCGCACGAGGACGCCGTCGCCCACCGGGTGGCCGAGGCGGTCGTTGATGGACTTGAAGCCTGCGAGATCCATCATGAGGACCGAGACGACCCCGCCCGCGCGCTCGGCACGCGAGACCTCCCGATCGAGGTGGTCGTGCAGAAAGCGGCGGTTGTAGAGGCCCGTGAGCGGATCCGTGATCGCGTTCACGCGAAGCGCCGAGATCTCGTTGTCGGACAGGAGGCGCGGTTCCTTCAGCTTTCCGAGCCGGCTGTGGAACTCGTGTAAGAGCGCCGTCTGGAGCGACACGGGCGCCCCGAGCGCGCTCTCCATCCTCTCGAACGCGCGCTCCACGCGCGCCCACATCTGCGGCACGTCGTCCAGGGGAACCGTGACGCCGATCCACTCCACGAGGAGGAGGCGAAGCAGCTCGGTGCGCGTGATGCCGACGCTCGCCGCGGCGAGATCGCGCTCGAAGCGCTCGCGCGAGAAGCCCCGCGTGCGCCCGAGACGGGCCAGCCGGAATACCCGGGCGGAGAGATCTTCTTCGGGCAGCATGTGTTCAGGCGCGGCGCCGGGCCGAGGCGGCCCCCACGAGGCCGCCCTCCGCTTCGCGCGCGAGGGTCTCCGCCGCGCGCGCGACGTCCTCCACGGTCTCACCCACCGGGAAGACGAGCATGAGCTGGCCGCCGTGGAGAAGATCCACGAGCTCACTGTCGGTCCGGGCCCACAGGACGTGTCCCGGAGCGACGAGGAGGCGGGTTCCGGCGACGTCGGACTTCGAAGGGTCGAGGCGCCGGAGCGTCTCCACGACCCGACGCACTTCCTTGAGACCGAACCCGGCGGCGCGCAGCCGGCCCGCGACGCGAAGCCGCACGACGTCGCTGAACGAGTAGCGTCGCTTCGAGCCGTAGCCTTGGGCGCTCGCGAGAGCCGGCGGGAAGAAGCAGAGCCGGTCCCAGTGATCGAGCTGTCGCGCGGAGAGCCCCGTCAGACGCGCGACCTGCGCAGTCGAGAACGAAGCCCGGAGGATCCGGCGACTGAATTTCATTGCTGTATTCTCGAATTATAACCAATCCCGGTCGAAAAGGATGGTCGGGTCGGATTCCGCACGGGGCTGCTAAACTCGTTCCCCGCCTTCCCTTTCGCGGCGTTGATCGAGGTTTCGCGAGCATGCGTGAAGAGCTGAGCAGGATCGATCTCTCCCCCATCGCCGACCTGGCGCGCATCAAGAAAGAGGATCTGCTCCTCGCCGAGCGCTTGAAGAGCATGGAAATCCGCGCGGAGAAGGTGTCGTCGCCCGTCTACGAGAGGGTCCGAAGGGACTACGAGACGAGGCGGGCGGCCCTCGAGCAGGAGTCGCGGCCTCTCAGGGAGCAGGCGCGCCGGGAGTACCGGAAGCTCCAGGCCCTGCGGCACGAGGTCGAGCAGGCCGTCGAGGCCGCGTCCTTCGACAAGGAGGAGGTCGAGTTCCGCCGCGAGCTCGGCGAGTTCCCGGACGGCGCCTACAAAGAGCGGCTCGCAGCCTGCGAGAAGCACCTCGCCGAGGAGCGCCAGGATCTCGAGGCGGTCCTGCAGATGAAGGCCACGTTCCTCGACGCCTTCCGGTCCGAGGAGGATCTCGAGGCCGAGGCCCCATCCGCGGGCCCTGCGCCGCCAGCCCCGCCGTCCCCTCCGCACACGCCACCCCGTCCCGCCATCCCTCCGCCTCCGCCGGTGCGTCCCGCTCCGCCTGCCCCGCCGTCCCCGCCGCCCGACGAGGTCGTCATCAAGCCGCCGCCTCCGTTTGGAAAGCCGCCCGCGGCGGCGTCGCCCGAGCCCCCGGAGGCCACGGTGGTCCTGACGCGCGCCCGCCTCGCTCTTCTGGACGGGGATCGGACCGCGAAGGAGTTCCCGCTCAAGCCGGGAGTCTCCATCCTCGGGCGTCTCGCCATGAGCGACATCCACCTGCCCACGCCCGACGTGTCGCGCAAGCACGCGCAGGTGATCGTCGGCCCGTCCGGCGTCTTCGTGGTCGATCTCGAGTCGGAGAACGGCGTCGTCGTGAACGGGAAGAAGGTGGACAAGGTACAGCTCGTGGACGGCGACGTGCTCACGCTCGGCAAGCAGCGGCTGGTCTTCCACGACTGAAGCGTCCGGTTCGCGCCGGCGCGCTTCTTGACGGCGCTGGCGGGGAATCCGATCATCTCGATCAGTGCAAGAGCCCGGAGGGATCGAGACCGCGCGCCTTCTGCCGCCGGCCGGGGCGAATGCTCCCTTCGGCCTTCACGTCGTCCTCGCGAGCGAGGGCCTCGAGCGGTCGCCCTTCGTACGGCTTTCCGAGGCCGACGATCTCGCGCGCGTCTATCTGGCCGCCGTAAAGGGCGACGACGACAGCCTGCTCGAACTTTGTGCCCTGAAGCTGATGCCGGACGCGTGGCCGGACGGCGTGGCGCCGGGCTCGCACGAGTTGACGAACCAGGATCTCGAAAACCGCTGGAAGAGAGAAAGATCGCGTCTCGCTGACCTCAACGCGTTGTCGCCGTACTTTCCACGCCTCGTCCGCCTCGACGCCTCGGCGGGAGAGACCGCGGACCGCCTTCCCCCGCTCTTCTATTCCCGTGCGGGGCGCTCGTTCTTCGTTCCCCCCTGCCCCGGCTGCAGGAATCCGCTCTCGCTCTGCCGTGACGAAGCATGGCTCGCGCGCACCGGCCTCCCGTCCTTCGCTTCGTCGCGAGAGCGCTTCCTCTGGTGCGAGACCTGCGCCAACGGATCCGGATCTCCGACCGTCTACACGACGTCGCAGATCACCACGCCGGGCGCGACCGTGCGCTCCGCCACCGATCTTCTCGACGACCTGGGCCACGCGCTTCGCGAGGTTTTCACGGAGGAGGAGGCCGCGTCCCTCGTCGGAGTCGAGACGGCGAAGGCGGCGCGCGCCCTCCGGGCCCCGAACGTGCCCGGCGAGGCCGGCGTCCGGGACCTCATCACGCCGTTGACCTTCTTCGGGTCGCCCTTCCTCGTGACCGTCGCGGCACCCCTCGACCTCGAAGCGCTCGCCGACGCGCTCGGCGGTCGGCCCTGGGAGGAGTTCGCGGTCCGCGGGGGCGGGGCGGGCGGGACGCTTCCCGGGCGCTGGGCGTGGCTCGTCGAGGCTCCGGCGCCGACGCGCCGGCTCCTCTTCGCCCCGGAGAGCTCCGGCCTCGATGCCGTCGAGGTCTTCTTCCTGAAGATGACCGCGTTCCGCCAGATTCTCGAAGGCCTCCTCGACTATTACCGGGCCGCCGGGCGCCCGCACCTCGACCTCCACCCCCGCCACCTCCTCTTCGAGCTCTCGGGGGCCGGCGACGGCCTTCCGCTCTTCTGGACGTTCCAGGCCCGGATCCACGGCCTTGCGGCAGATGCCGTGACGCTGCCCGCCCCGGGGTCCCCGTCGGTCGTCCTGCCCGGGCAGGGACTGGCGGTTCCTTACGCGGCGCCCGAGATCCAGGAGTTTCGACTGGCCGGATACCGGCCGTGCGAGCTCGTCTTCACGGACCTCGACGAGGACGGGACGGGATCGCGGCGCTTCCGCCTTCGTGGCCGCGTCTCCGACGCGTACGGCCTCTATCCATCGCCGCAGCAAAGGGACACGCTCTTCCTGTCGGTCCCGGACCCGACGCTCGACTTCGGCTTCACCGGCCTCGCCGTCCGGGCGACACCCGGCGAGATCCGCTCGGACGAGGTGGGGTTCGCGAGCGATCTCCTCGCGCTCGAGGAGCACGGCCAGCGCCGCCTCCGCCTCGCGCTCGGCACGAAGATTCCGGGGGCCCGCTACCGCGTCTTCCCGGACTTCGGCACGCCGAGCGACCTCCACGCCCTCGGCGTCTCGCTGCTTCGGCTGCTGCTTCGAAACGACGGACAGGACGTCGCCGCCGTGCTCAAGGCCGCCGACAGGCTTTCCCGGGACGTCGCGGCGCTCGCGCCCGGCGAGGCCCGGCGGAGCGTCACGCTCCCCGCTCTCCTCAAACGCGTTCCCGACGCGGCGCCCGTTTTTTCGAAGGTGCAGGTCTTCTGGAGCCGCGACGACCGCCGTAGCGGCCGGCCGAACGCCCTTCCGGAGGCGCTCTGGGAGCGGGCCGTTGTCCTCGCGCTGCGCCTCGTCACGCGCGTCGCGGGCTTCTCGGTCGCGGCCTCTCCCGCCGACTTCGATCCGCTCTTCCGGGAGGAGAAGCTCGAGCGCATCGTTCCAGAAGTCGTGTCGCTCCTCGCCGAGGTGCAATCCCTGCTGTTCGAGCGGCAGTCGGTGCATCTGGAGATCCAGCAGGTCCTCGCCGAGATCCAGGCGGCCGAGCGTTCTTCCGAGGCCCGCCGATGAGCCCGCCGGCCTTCGTCGCCGTGGAAGTCTGGCTCGGCCCGATGGAGGGGCTTCGCTACGTCACTCCGGCGGGGAATACGCCGGCCACGATCCACATCGGCCGGGTCTCCGTGGACAAGAAGACGAACACGAGGAACGAGTTCGTCCTCTCGTACGGGCATGGCGTCTCGTCGGCCCACGCGGAGCTTCGCTTCGAGCGCGGCCGTCTCTTCCTCAAGGATGCCGGGTCGACGAACGGGACGTCCGTGCAGTCCGGCCAGGTGACCGGCGAGGTGGAGATCCGCTCGGGCGACGTCTTCCTCGTCTCCTCGACGCCGGTCAGGGTCCGGCTGGTCGACGCGCCTCTGCCCGAGATGCCCTTCCCGCGCGTCCTCCGCGGAGAGGCGTGGCCGGACCCGGCGGTCCAGAGCATCGTGCGCGGCGCCCGCGAAGCGGCTGTCCAGCGCGGCGAGCTCTTCACCGACACGCGCCACCTCTGCGACGCCGTGCTCCGCTCGCGCAGCGCGAGCATTCAGCGCATCCTGAGGGACGCGGCCTGGTCGCGCGAGCAGGCCCTGACGGAGCTGTGGGAAGGCCGCCTCTTCTCGGGGCCGTACACGTGGCTGAACGATCTCTTCCTGCAGCCGATCGGCCTCAAGACGGGTTCCGACGAGCTGATCCTCTCGCCGAAGGTCGGCTTCCTGCTCGAGGAATGCCAGCGCAATCACATCGAATCGTCGGCCGTGGACCTCGAGACGATGCTCCGCCACGAGCTGTTGACGCTGCTCAGGCGGGACACGGAGGGTGCGGTCGGCTCGTGGCTCGCGCGGCGACTCCCGGCCCTCGCCCCAAAGGAAGCGCCCGCCCCCGCACGACCCGCCGCGCCCCCTCGGCCTTCGCCGCCCCCCGCAGCCCCCTCGACGCCCTCCGGCCAGATCCGGCGCTCGCCTTTGCAGAAGACGAAGCCCGTGAAAGCCGCGGAGGTCTTCGTCGAAGAACGCGTCGCGGATCTCCTCACGAGAGACGAGAAGGCCGCGACTCCCCTCGCGCCGCCTCCGGCGGCCGCGGCGCGGGAGCAGGCCGTCGCCGGCGCGGGCCCCGGAGCGGCGCTCGCCGGCGCCCCGCTCAGCGAGGAAGAGATCGCGCTCGACCGGAAGGCGCGCGAGCTCGGCGACGCTCTCCTCAACGAGGCCGCGGCGTACAGGTTCTCGACTCCGGCCGACCGGCGCGAGGCTCTGCGGTCGCTCGTCGTCCGGGAGCTCCACGGTTTCCAGCCCGACAAGCGGCCGCGCGTCCTCGAGCAGCTCAGGCTGCAGTTCCCCGTCGTCGCTCCGGGCGACGTGCCGAACCTCGAGGAGCTTCGTCTCCGGCGGCGCGTGGCCGAGCTCGAGAAGCGTCTCGCCGAGGCAGCCTCCAGGCCGGCGGCCGCGTCCAAGACGGCCGTTGCCGCCGCCCTGCCGTGGCGGACCCTGCTGACGCAGGACGACGACAAGGCCTCGACTCTCGAGCCCCGTCTCGCCGTCGTCCGCGACGTCCTCCGGTTCGCCCAGGACGTCGAGACGTTCACGCTGGGCCTCGTCGAGGCGATGACGATGCCGGGAGCCGAGACGGCGAGCTTCCGCCTCCCGAACTTCCGCGACCGGCTGAGCGTCTTCCTCGCCGCCGCCGCGGAGGGAAAAGAGGTGAACCCGGACGACGTGAGGGACTATCTCGCCGAGCTACGACGCTGGCAGATCGCGATTTCGGCGGGACACCACGAGGCGCCGAAGTTGTGGTTCACCAAGCTCTGGAAGAGAATCAGCCCGGCAGTCATCGAAGCGGGAAAACCGGGAGCGGGGTGGAAGCTCCGCGGGGAGACGGCGGAATGGTGGAACCAGTATCGCGACCTCGTGAAGGACCTCAACCCCGACCTCGTGCAGGATCAGGTGCTCCAGGCCGCGGCGCACTTCTCGCAGGCGGAATTCCAGAAGTTCAACAAGAGGAAGTAGACGCGATGCCGACCTCCGACGGGAAGCCCGACCGGTCCTTCCGACTCGCCGTCCTCGCCTTCGCGGTCGCCGCTGCCGCCTTCGCCGGAGGCTGCGGCTCGACCGCGGCGAAGGTCGCCTTCACGTGCGCTCCCGAGATCAACGGCGGGACGCTCCTCACGGTCGACGTCATCCGGGCCACCGAGTCCGAGGTGGAGAGGATCCGCGCTCTCGGGGAGAAGTGGTTCTACGACCCGCTCCGGGAGTCCCTCCGGGACCGGACGCGGACCGCCACGTTTTCGCAGTCCGAAGGGCGGTGCGAGAAGGAAGTCACCGTCCCGGCCACGAAGGACGACAAATTTCTCGTG
>DATGDV010000363.1:0-2443 GCA_035310685.1 Thermoanaerobaculia bacterium | reverse complement strand
ATGGAGCAGGTCGATTACGACGCGGAATCGACGACCCCCATCGCCGTCGAGCGGCTCCTGATGGAAGGCGCCCGGATGATCGACGAGTGGCCGATCGTCGAGAAGGTGGTCTGGTCCCTCGACATCGTCTATCAGAAGGTTCCGATCGCGCAGCCCGTCATCCCGGCGGAGGACGAGGACGCGGTCGAGGACATCGAGGACTCCACGCTCGCGCGGCGGGCTCGCGAGAAGAGGCTCGACCCCATCCGGGTCTCGCGCGCCGAATGGTCCGTCTACGAGCTCATCGACGGGACGCGAACGGTCGCCGAGATCAACGAGCTGGCCTTTCTGTCGGAGTTCGACGGATGCAAGGCGTGTTTCGACCTCGTGAGCCGCGGGCTCATCGAGGAATCGACGCCGCGCCCCGAGGAGCTTCCCAAAGAGGCGCTCATCGAGGACGTTCCGGTGCGCGCGCGAGCCGTCCGCAGGCCGCTGGACATCGCCCTTCTCGCCGGCCTCGTTCTCGCGGTGCTCGCGCTCCTCGCGTTCAAACTCCAGTCGAAGAACCCGCTGAACCTCCTCACGCTGCCGCCCCGGCGCGTGGCGCTCGTCGACGGGTTCAAGAAGTCGCTTTCGCTCCTCAGGCTCCGGAGAGTCGCCGAAGGGGTCGACTCGTACACGCTCCTTTCCGGGCACCTCCCGGAGAAGGTCGAGTCACTCGTGGATTCGCACATCCTGTCGCCGGCCGATCTCAGGGATCCCTGGGGAGCCCGCTACCGCTATATCGTTCAGGACGAGAAGTTCTATCTCGTCGGTTTCGATCCGCTCGGCCATACCGACCCGGACCTCCTCTTCTCGCGAACGGTCGTCCTCCGGGACCACCGGCGGGATGACCTCAGGCCCCAATCGTCAAAAGAAATAGTTATAGTAGAATGACTTACATGATCTTCCTCGATGCTGTAGGTGTCTTCCAGATAGAACTTGACAATGACACGCTAAGATTCTAGATTTGCTCCGGACCGACTTCCGGGAGCTTTCAAGGAAGGGTCCGGAGGAATCCAGCAATGAGCAAGATCATCGGTATCGACCTCGGCACCACGAACAGTGTCGTCGCCGTCCTCGAGGGAGGCGCGGCCGAGGTCATCGCGAACTCGGAAGGGGGACGCACGACGCCGTCCGTCGTCGCCTACGCCAAAGGGGGCGAGCGCCTCGTCGGACAGGTCGCCAAGCGCCAGGCGGTGACGAACTCCGAGAACACCGTCTACTCGATCAAGCGGTTCATGGGCCGCCGCTTCGACGAGGTCAGCGACGAGATGAAGATGGTGCCCTACAAGGTCGTTCGCTCCTCGAACGGTGACGCGCGTGTCCTGGTCGGAGGGAAGGAACTGTCTCCCCCCGAGATCTCCGCGATGATCCTCACGAAGCTCAAGGAAGCCGCGGAGGCCTATCTCGGCGAGAAGGTGGACCGCGCCGTCATCACGGTGCCGGCCTACTTCAACGACGCGCAGCGCCAGGCCACGAAGGACGCGGGACAGATCGCGGGGCTCAAGGTCGAGCGCCTCGTGAACGAGCCCACGGCCGCGGCGCTCGCGTACGGCCTCGACAAGAAGAAGAACGAGACGATCGCCGTCTACGACTTCGGCGGCGGAACGTTCGACATCTCGATCCTCGAGGTGGGCGAGGGAGTCGTGGAGGTCAAGTCGACGAACGGCGACACGCACCTCGGCGGCGACAACATGGACCAGAGGATCGTCGAATGGCTCGAGACGGAGTTCAAGAAAGACCAGGGGATCGACCTCTCGAGGGACCCGATGGCGGTCCAGCGACTGAAGGAGGCCGCCGAGAAGGCCAAGATCGAGCTCTCGACGACCGTCGAGACGGACGTGAATCTCCCCTTCATCACGGCCGACGCCTCCGGGCCGAAGCACCTCAACATCAAGCTCACGCGCGCGAAACTCGAGTCGCTCGTCGACGACCTCCTCCAGCGCTCGGTCGGTCCGTGCCGGCAGGCGCTCAAGGACGCCGGCCTCGACGCGTCGAAGATCGACGAGGTCGTTCTCGTCGGCGGCCAGACGCGCATGCCGAAGATGCAGCAGCTCGTGAAGGAGTTCTTCGGGAAGGACCCGAACAAGTCCGTCAACCCCGACGAGGTCGTCGCCATCGGCGCGGCGCTGCAGGGAGGCGTCCTCGCGGGCGACGTGAAGGACCTGCTCCTCCTCGACGTCACGCCGCTTTCGCTGGGCGTCGAAACGCTCGGCGGCGTCATGACGAAGCTCATCGACCGCAACACGACGATCCCCACGAAGAAGGCCGAGACGTTTTCCACGGCCGCCGACGGCCAGACGTCCGTGGAGATCAAGGTCCTCCAGGGCGAGCGCGAGATGGCCGGCGACAACAAGCTCCTCGGGGTCTTCTCGCTCGTCGGGATCCCGCCGGCGCCGCGCGGGATGCCGCAGGTGGAGGT
>DATGDV010000362.1:0-2297 GCA_035310685.1 Thermoanaerobaculia bacterium | reverse complement strand
TCACCGCCCGCCGCCTCGATTTCGAGGTGGGGGTGGAGGAGCTGGCGAAGCGGAAGCGCGCCTACCGCGCCCCGGCTCCGCGGGCCACGACGGGCGTCCTCGCGAAATACGCGTGCCTCGTCTCCTCGGCCTCCGAGGGAGCGGTGACGACTCCCGTCGCGCCTCCCACGTCCCATTCCTTCGCGATGGCGCCCGAGCGCGCGGGGGTGAGCGCGTGAGCGCCCAGTTCCAGCCCACCGCCCAGTTCCAGCCCCGCGAGAAGACGCGCGTGCGGGCCGCGAACGCGATGGCCGCCGAGCTCGTCGCGCAAGGCGTCACGCACATCTTCGGCCACCCCGGCGGAGCCTCGCTGCCGCTGTACGACGCGCTCCTCCCGGCGCCCATCACGCACCTGCTCATGCGGCACGAGCAGTGCGCGGCGCACGCCGCGCAGGGCTACGCGCGGGCCACGGGGCGGCCCGGCGTGTGCCTCGCGACGTCGGGCCCCGGCGCCACGAACCTCATCACGGGCCTCGCGGACGCGATGCTCGACTCCACGCCCGTCGTGGCGCTCACGGCCCAGGTCGCGACGCCGCTCCTCGGCCGCGACGGCTTCCAGGAGGCCGACATCCTCGGCATGACGGCGGCCGTCACGAAGCACAACTGGCTCGTCCTCGACCCGCAGGAGCTTCCCGGAACCGTGCGCGAGGCCTTCCGCCTCGCCTCCTCGGGGCGGCCGGGCCCCGTCCTCGTCGACGTGCCGCGCGACGTGCTGCAATCCGAGATCGAGTGGGAGGCGGGCATCCCCCCGGCGTCGCTTTCCCCGCGGCGCGCGGACCCCGTGGGCCTCCGCCGGGCGGCATTCGCGATCTCGAACGCGAAGCGCCCCATTCTCTACGTGGGCGGCGGCGTCGTCTCGTCCGGAGCGTCCGCGGAAGTGCGGCGGCTCGCGAAGAAGACGCGCATCCCCGTCACGACGACGCTCATGGGGAAGGGCGCCTACCCCGAGACGGACGCGCTGTCCGTCGGCATGCTCGGCATGCACGGCACCGCCTACGCGAACTGGGCGATGAACGGCAGCGACCTCATCATCGCCGTGGGCGCGCGCTTCGACGACCGCATCACGGGCAAGCTCGCCACGTTCGCGCCGCACGCGAAAGTCGTCCACATCGACATCGACGAGGTCGAGATCGGCAAGAACCGGAAGGCCGACTACCCGCTGCACGGCGACGCGCGGGCGGTCCTCCAGCAGCTTCTGCCGCTCGTCGGCGCCCCCGACACGACGGAGTGGTGGAAGGAGATCGAGGCGTGGAAGGCGAAGGCGCCGCTGAGGTACCGGCAGGAAGGCGACGTCATCCTCCCGCAGTTCGCCATCGACCGGCTCTGGCGCCTCACGCGCGACCGGCGCCCGATCCTCACGACGGACGTCGGCCAGCACCAGATGTGGGCCGCGCAGTTCTGGAAGTGCGACGAGCCCGGCATGTTCATCACGTCCGGCGGGCTCGGCACGATGGGGTACGGGTTGCCGGCCGCGCTCGGCGCGCAGTGCGGGCGGCCGGACCGGCTCGTCATCAACCTCAACGGCGACGGCAGCTTCCAGCAGACGATGCAGACGCTCGCGACCGCGGTGGAGGCGCGCCTGCCGCTCAAGGTCGTCGTGATCGACAACCAGGGCCTCGGCATGGTCCGTCAGTGGCAGGACCTCTTCTACGACAGGCGCTTCTTCTCGGTGGCGCTGAAGAACCCCGACTTCGCGAAGCTCGCGGAGGCTTTCGGCGCCGTGGGCTTCACGGCGCGGCGGCCCGACGAGCTCGACGCCGCTTACGAGAAGGCCCTCGCCGTGACGGGCGGCCCCGCGCTCGTCCACGTCATCACCGATCCCGCCGAGAACTGCTTCCCCATGTGGCCCGCCGGCCAGTCCATCGACACGATGGTCGTCGAGGACCCGAAGTACGCGGCGAAGAGCGCGAAGAAGAAGAGCTGAGAAATAAGAAAAGAACAGAAGAGCTTTGGGAAGAAATATTCAGGAAGAAGGAACAGGAAGAGGAACGGCAATGGAACAAACCTTCGAGATCAGGATTCAGAACGTGCCCGGGATTCTGGCGCGGGTGGAGGCGATCTTTCGCCGGCAGCGCGTACCGATTCGCGGTTTTTTCTTAGAAGGGGAAGAAGGGTCCGCGGCTCGACTCTCGATCACGGCAGAAACAAATCTCGACGCCGCGAATCTTCTCAGAAAGCAACTGATGCGGCTCACGGACGTGGAAGCCATTGGGAATTTCGGCGATCAGCGCGCCGTGGCTTCACCCCAATCCCAATTC
>DATGDV010000361.1:0-4464 GCA_035310685.1 Thermoanaerobaculia bacterium | reverse complement strand
GACCGGGCCGCGGGGACGCTGCTCGTCGAG
The DNA here is from genome assembly GCA_035310685.1 of Thermoanaerobaculia bacterium. Classification (GTDB taxonomy): domain Bacteria; phylum Acidobacteriota; class Thermoanaerobaculia; order UBA5066; family UBA5066; genus Fen-183. The sequence continues at coordinate 4,434 of DATGDV010000361.1, read as the reverse complement.
GCCTGACGACACTCGATGCGAAACTTTTGGTCCCCCGCCGCCGTTCTCTTACTAGGGAGCTGCCAGATGTTCATGGGTCCACCGTCCGCTCGCACTCGGAAGAGGCTGATTCCGCTTCTTCTCGCCCTTTCCTTCTTCGCGGCCTCGGGGCTGAGGGCCGAGGACTCGACGCAGGAACGGTTCGAGAAGAAGTACGACCTCGCCGGAATCCGCAAGGTGAGAGTCCAGAACGTGAACGGCTCGATCCAGATCGAGACGGGCGGCGACCAGCTTCATCTCGTGGCCGTCAAGAAAGTGAAGTCCGCGTCCGATTCCGATCTCCTCAAGGAGACCGAGATCCGGGTCACGAAGTCCGGAAGCGCCATCGACGTGGAGACGGTCATCCCGAAGCGCGGAGGGTTCTTCCAGTGGGCGATCTTCGGCCGGGGCGGCTCGGCGGACGTGGCGTACCAGATCATGTTGCCCGCCGCGCTCGCGCTCGAGGCCGAGACGGTGAACGGCCGGCTCTCAGCCGCGAACCGCGCGGGCGACCTCGTCCTGTCGACGGTGAACGGGGGGGTCCGCGTGGAAGGCCAGGACGGACCGGTTAAGGTGAACACGGTCAACGGGTCGATCGAGGTGTCCTTCGCCGGCCCCATGCGGCAGGCGAGCCTCGAAACGGTCAACGGGTCCGTCACCCTGACCTGCGCGCGCGAGTCCTCGATCCGCTGCACGCTCCAGACGACGAACGGCCGCATCCAGTCGCAGTTCCCCGAAGTCACGGTCGAGGGCAAGTGGGGCCCGAAGGAGGCCCGCGGCGCGATCAACGGCGGCCGGGAAAGCCTCGCCGTCGAGACCGTGAACGGGGACGTGCGGCTCTACGTGGCCGACGCGGCGCCGGCGAAGAAGTAAGCGGCCCCCGCGCGAGTCCCCTCGCGGCCTGGCGGCGAAGAGGAAGTGGTGCCCTGGGCCAGACTCGAACTGGCACGGATTGCTCCACACGCCCCTCAAACGTGCGCGTCTACCAATTCCGCCACCAGGGCACGGTGCCGCGAGGGAGGGGAATTCTAACCGAAAACTATTTCGTGGCCGGAGGCGCGGGCGCCGGGAACGCCGAAGCCGTACCGCCCGGAGTGGCCGGTACGCCGGCGGGCGCGGGCGCCGGCACCGGGACGGCAGCCTTCGCCGGCGCGGCCGCCCTCGCCTTCGCGAGAACGGAGGATCTGGGCCGGGCCTGGATCAGCGAGATCACGACCGCGAGGATCGAGAAGGCCACGAACGACCAGGTCGTGATCTTCTCGAGAAGGGTCGTGGCGCCGCGCGCGCCGAAGGTGGTCTGCGAGGAAGAGGCCCCGAAGGCTGCCGACACGTCCGCGCCCTTGCCTTGCTGGAGAAGGACGACGAGGACCAGGAAGACGCAGACGATCACGTAGATGGGGACGAGGACGTAGATCATGTTCGGTGATGCTCCGGGCCCCCGGGGCGGGCCCGGGGGCCGGAAATGATAGCGGAATCCCCCGTCAGGCGCGAGGAGCGGCCGCAGCGGCGAGGATGGCCGCCGTGTCGGACGCGGACAGGGAAGCACCCCCGACGAGGCCCCCGTCCACTTCGTCTTCCGCGAACAGCCCCGGGGCACTCGCCGGCGACATGGAGCCGCCGTAGAGAATCCGGACAGCCCGACTGGCCTCGCCGCCGAAGCGGGCGGTGAGCTCCGCCCGGAGGTGGGAATGGGCGTCGGCCGCCATCCCGGGGGTCGCGGCGAGGCCCGTCCCGATGGCCCACACGGGCTCGTAGGCGAGCGTAAGACCGGCCGGAGGCGCGGCGAAGCCGTCGAGGGCGGCGAGCTGCGCGCGAAGCACCTCCCGCGTAAGACCGGCCTCACGCTCCTTTCGCGTCTCGCCGACGCAGTAGAGCGGCGCGAGCCCTTCCTCTTTGAGCCGCTCCATCTTGCGCGAGAAATCCGCCTCGCGCTCGCCTCTGAGGAGGCGCCGTTCGCTGTGGCCCACGAGGACGAGCGAAACGCCAGCGTCCTTCAACATCGCGGCGGACACCTCGCCGGTGTACGCGCCTTCGCGCTCGACGTAAACGTCCTGGGCCGCGAGCGCGATGCCGCTTCCCGAGAGCGCCGCGCGGACGCGGTCGAGGGCCGGGAACGACGGAGCGATCGCGACGTCGACTTCGGCGGGCCGCGCGAGGGCGGCGATCGCTCGGGCCAGCAACGCGGCGGCCGAGGGCGAGCGGGTCATCTTCCAGTTCGCGACGAAGAAGCGTCGGCGCTCTCTCAACGCAGCGCTTCCACTCCGGGCAAGGTCTTGCCGGCGACGAGATCGAGCGACGCGCCGCCGCCCGTCGACACGTGCGAGATCTTCCCCGCGAGCCCGGCCTCCTTCACGGCTTCGACGCTCTCGCCGCCGCCCACCACGGTGAAGGCGGACGATTCGGCGAGGATCTTCGCGACCGAGAGAGTGCCCCGCTCGAACGGCTTGGTTTCGAAGACGCCCATGGGCCCGTTCCAGAAGATGGTCTTCGCGTCTTTCGTCATGCGGCGGAACATCTCGACGGTCTTCTCCCCGATGTCGAAGGCCGCCGCGTCCCGGGGGATCGCGTTCATCGCCACCGTCTTCGCGTCGGCCGCCTTCTCGAGGGACGGGGCGACGACGAAGTCGGAGGGAAGGACGAGCGCCACGCCACGCGCCTTGCATCGGTCGAGGATCTGGCGGGCGACGGGAACGCCCTCCTGCTCGAGGAGCGAAAGGCCCACGGGGAGAGACAGCGCGGCGACGAAGTGATTCGCCATGCCGCCCCCGACGAGCAGGACGTCGGCCTTCTCGACGAGGGTCTTCAGGGCGGCGAGCTTGCCGAGGATCTTCGCTCCGCCGAGGATCGCCACGAACGGGCGTTCGATGTCGGTCACGACCCTCGCGAGCGCTTTCAGCTCCCTCTCCATGAGGAGGCCGATTCCACGTTCTTCCCGCGGAAAGAGAGCCGCCATGCCGGCCGTCGAGGCGTGCGCGCGGTGGGCGGTGCCGAACGCGTCGTTGACGTAGACATCGGCGAGAGCCGCGAGCTGCCGGCAGAACGCCGGATCGTTGCCCTCCTCCCCGGCGTGAAAACGCAGGTTCTCGAGGACCACGACGCCGCCGGGTGCCAGCGTCGCGACGGCTTTCTCCGCCTCCTCGCCGATGCAATCGTGCGCGAACGCGACAGGGGCGCCGAGCCGGGCCTCCAGCGTGCGCGCCACCGGAGCGAGCGAGTACTTCGGGTCGGGCATCCCCTTCGCCTTCCCGAGGTGCGAGGCGAGGACGAGCCTGGCGCCCCGCTCGCGGGCGAGGTGGAGCGTCGGGAGGGCTTCGACGACGCGCGTGTCGTCGCGCACGACCCCGTCCTTGAGCGGGACGTTGAAGTCGACGCGCACGAAAACCCGCTTGCCGTCGAGGTCGAGATCGCGGATCGAGCGCGGAAGGTCGGCCATGGCGTTCTCCTGTCGGAAGGTCGCTTGCGCGATCTTATGCGCGGGGGCCTCTATAGTCTCGCCGATGACCTTGGAAGCCGGCCCCAGGACGCGGGTCACGCCCTACACGTACACACCGGGGCGGCTGCGCCTCCTCGACCAGCGCCGCCTCCCGCACGAGGAGGTCTTCCTCGAGTGCGAGAGCGCGGCCCAGACGGCCGAGGCGATCCGCGGCCTCGCGGTGAGGGGGGCGCCCCTGATCGGCGTGGCCGCCGCGTACGGCCTGTGTGCCGAGGCGCGCCGCGTGGCCTCACGCGTCCCGGACGATCTCGACGTCGCTCTCCAGATCGGGGCCGAAAGGCTCGTGGCGGCGCGACCGACCGCCGTGAACCTCGCATGGGCCGTCGGCCGGATGCGCGCGGTGGTCGAGGCTTCCGCGGGGGAAGTCGCGGGCGAAAGGGTCCTCCGACTCGAGGAGGAGGCGCAGCGGATCGCCGAGGAAGACCGTCTCGCGTGCCTCGCGATCGGCCGCCTGGGCGCGGCGTGGCTCCAGAACCGCTGGGCGGGCCTTTCCGGCGCTCCGGCGATTCTCACGCACTGCAACGCGGGCGCGCTGGCGACGGCGGGCATCGGAACCGCGCTCGGCATCGTGCGGGTCCTGGCGGCCGAAGGGCCGCTCGCGATCCTCGCCGACGAGACGCGTCCGTTCCTGCAGGGGGCTCGTCTCACGGCATGGGAGCTCAAGCACGACGGGCTCGAGGTCACGCTCCTCCCCGACGTCGCGGCCGCTTCACTGATCGCCCGCGGCCGCGTCCAGGGGGTCCTGGTGGGCGCCGATCGCATCGCCGCGAACGGCGACGTCGCGAACAAGGTCGGGACGTACGGCCTCGCGCTCGCGTGCCGCGCGCACGGAGTCCCGTTCGTCGTCGCGGCTCCGACGACGACGATCGATCTTTCGACCGCGGACGGCTCGTCGATCCCGATCGAAGAGCGCGCCGCGGCGG
>DATGDV010000360.1:0-2659 GCA_035310685.1 Thermoanaerobaculia bacterium | reverse complement strand
GGATACCACACGTCGACGGCCGACAGCTTCCGCCCCAGGCGCTTCTCGATCAGCGCCGCGACTTTCGGAACGAGCGGAGACGACAGGACGTCCTCGAGCATCTTCCGAACGCGTGCCTCCGGGATCTGGCGCTCCTCGTCGAACTTCCGCGCAATGAACGTGGGAGCCGTGGGCGAGTATGGATCGGCCTGCCTCACGGCGCGAAAGTCGGCGAGGAGGACGGCATAGCGCGTGTCGGGCTCGGGGCCGGACGCGACGACCTTTTCGGGCAGATCCGAGTCCTTCACCGCTGCCTTTCGAACCTCGTTCGTGAACGGATTCCAGTCGACGTTCGGGTTGTCGAGGACGGCCCTCGGGATCGTCTGGTCCACGATGCGCTCCATGACCTTGCGGATCGTTCGCTGCTTCGCGGGCCCCCGCTCCTTGTCGGCGTAGTCGGACTTGATCTCGTCCCGCAGGTTCCAGTGCGACAGGAGACGCATCTTCGGCGGGAAGAGGCGGCCCCCCCTGTCGTCGACGAGGTGGTGCATCCAGATGTTGTACGAGGCGATGTATTGCTGCGAGTCGGAATAGGCCTTCGCGATCGCGAGGTTCACGCCGGCCGGGACGCGCGTCGCGAAGCGGTCGGCCAGGCGCGCCTCCGCCCACTGGCGCCGCGTCCACGACGAGCCGAGGCGGAGCTTTTCCTCGAGCGTGTACACGGGGAAGTTGAGGAGGGCCGTGAACGCGAGTTTGTTTTCGAAGAGGTCGTCCGTGAGGTGAGCGCCGGGGTCGTACGCCGCGAGCACCTCGTCGAACGGCAGGATCGGGCCCTGGTCGAGGTCCACGTGCATCCTGAGGTCGCGGCCGGCCTCGCGCGCGTGCCCTTCGAGCGAGACGAGCGCGGCTGAAAGCCGCGCGAAGAGCGCATCGCGCGTCGCAGCGTCGGAGGCGGTGTTCGCCTTCGCGAACGCCTCGAAGGCCGCCGCGTCGCCGTCGGCCGCGCGCCACAGCGCCGCGGCCTGCTTCTTCCCACGGGCGTCGGGGGCGGGCGTCTCGGCGTGCGCCGCGAAGGCGGCGATGCTGATTGCCAAGAAAACGAAGAAAGAGAGAAAGAGCTTTTTGCTCCCGTGCTTTTTCATGCGCGGATCTTAACGGGAAGAGTCGGGTGCTCCCCGGATGTCCGGTGTCAAGGGCGCGCTATGCGCGCCGCGTAGCGGTCGCGGACCCTTGACACCGGACATCCGGGAAGAGATCTCATCTATCGGCGGCTGCATCAGCAGCCGCCGCATATCAGAATTTCCTAATCGTCTTTCTAAGAATTCTCGCTCGTCGTTTACGGCAGGGGCACCGGCGTGATGGCGCCCTCGGCGATGTTGAAGGTCGTGACACCGCCGTTGTCGAGCGCGAGAATGTAGCCGCCCGGCGCCAGGTTCGTGAGGCGCCGGAAGCCGGTCTGGCCGCTCGCGTCGGAGGTGATCGCGATCCGCCCGTCCGTCGCGAAGAGCGTGTACGGATAGGGAATGCCCGTCGCCGTCTTGAGGGTGCCGCGCATGATGCGATTCGAGAACGACCTGGGCCCGACCGAGATGTCGGCCGAGCCGCCGGGCGTCAGAGAGACCTGGACGGGCTGCTGCGACGGCGCCGAGACGCTCGCGAGAACGACCGTGGCATAGCCGCTGGCGTTCACGAAGAGCGAGTAGGTGCCGGGCTTGAGCGACGGGATCTCGCCGACGCCCGTCGTGTCGAGGGAGATCGTCCCCATGAAGACCGCCGATCTGTTTCCGTCCAGGACGCGCGCCGAGACGCTGCGCATCGGGACGCCGTAGATCGCGTCCCGCGCCTGGATGCCGATGCCCTGGCCGCGCACGAGCTCGATCGACAGGCTCTCCGTGCTGCCGTCGTCGGAAGCCGTGAGGCTGCGCTTGTCGAACTGGTAGTCGGCCTTCTGCGCGTTGAGCGTGTAGGCCTGCGGCAGGATGTCCGTGAACTGGAAGTGGCCGTTGCTGTCGGTCGTCGCCACGCGCTGCGTCGGGACGCTCCCCGGACCGGAGTCCGAGGCGAGCGCGACCGTGGCTTCGGACAGCGGCTGTTTCGTGTCGGCGTCCGTCACGGTGCCCGCGACCTTCGCCGTCGGGAAATTCAGGTCGAGATTCTGGTCGTTGGTGAGCGAAATCGTCTGCCGGACCTGCGAGCCGCCGCCGGAAAGCGGATCGGCCATCGCGGTGACGACGTACGAGCCTTCCTGGAGGCCCTGGAGCGTGTAGCTGCCCCCGTCGTCCGTGCGTGTCGTCGCCTGCCGGCCGCCTCCGCCCTGAAGACTCGCGACGACCATCGCGTTCGGCGCGGCCTGCCCGGCCCGTGTGACGTGTCCGGTCAGCGTGAAGCCGACGTCGAAGACGATCTCCGTCTGAAGCACGGGGACGTCGTCGCTGGCATTGACCTGCTTCGTCGCGCTGCGCGACGTGCCCAGGCCGTCGCCCGCCTGCGCGCGGAGCGTGACGGGCCCGGCCGGAACACCGGTGACCTGGAACGAGCCGTCGGCCCCGACCTTCGTCGTCGCGAAGAACGACTCGACGCCGCTCGCCGTCACCGTCGCGCCGGTTCTCCAGCCGTCCGGGAGCCCGGAGACGGTGCCCTGGACCGTGGAGCCCGAAGAGAGCGACAGGACGAGATCGTT
>DATGDV010000359.1:0-3421 GCA_035310685.1 Thermoanaerobaculia bacterium | reverse complement strand
CGATTCGAGGACGCTTTTCGTCGCCCAGGCGAACCGGAACCTCGTCGCGGCCGTGGACGTCGCGTCGCGCGCGATCGTCCGACAGATCTCCGTCGCGCTGGGGCCCGACGGCCCGGGGACGCCGTCCGCCGAATCGATGCCCGACGGCTCGACGCCGAACGCGCTGGCCCTCTCGTCCGACGGGAAGATCCTCTTCGTCGCGAACGCGGACGACGACGCCATCGCGGTCGTGGACCTTTCCGCGGGCCCCGCGAAGGCCCGGGCGAAGGGATTCCTTCCCTCGGGCTGGTATCCCGACGCGTTGGCCGTCTCGCGCGACGGGAAGACGCTCTGGGTCGCGAATGCGAAGGGCGGCGGCTCGTGGGAGAACTCGAAAGGCGGTCCGGACCCGACGAAGCCGGCCAGCGGACACCCGACGCGCCTCACGCGAACACTGCCGGGGAGCGTCTCGCGCATCCCGATCCCTTCCGGCAGGAACCTCGCGGCGCTCACGACCCGCGCCTATGCGAACCGCCGGCCCGCGGCACGGGGCGCATTGCCGCCGCGCACGTCCGCCGTCGTACCGGCGGCGCCCGGCGGCGTATCGCCAATTAAGCACGTCGTATACGTCATCCGCGAGAACCGCACGTACGACCAGGTTCTCGGAGACCTTCCCAAGGGCAACGGCGACCCCTCGCTCGTCCTCTTCGGACGCGACGTGACGCCCAACGCGCACGCGCTCGCGGAGGAATACGTCACGTTCGACAACTTCTACTGCGACGCCGAGGTCTCCGCCGACGGCCACAACTGGTCGATGGGCGCGTACGCGACGGACTTCGTGGAGAAGGTCTGGCCTCCGAACTACGGCAGCCACGGCTTCAGCTACCTCTTCGAGGGCAACGACCCCACGGCCTATCCGACGAACGGCTACCTGTGGGACGCGGCCGCGCGCGCCGGCCTTTCGCTGCGCAACTACGGGGAGTTCACAGGTGTCGCGTCCGAGACGGACGTACCACAGGAGGCGAGCCTCACCCAGGGGCAGGAGGGCGCGCTCAGGGGCAACACGTGCCCGTACTACCCGGGGTTCGACACGGAGATCCTCGACAACGCGCGCGTGGACATCTGGCTGAAGGAGCTCGACCTCTTCGTGAAGAAGAAGGAGATGCCGCGACTCATGATCGTGCGGCTCGGCAACGATCACACGGTGGGAACGAAGAGGGGCGGGAAGACCCCGCGCGCGATGGTGGCCGAGAACGACGTCGCCCTCGGCCGGCTGGTCGAGGCTCTCTCGCACTCGCCCTTCTGGAAGGAGACGGCGGTCTTCGTCGTCGAGGACGACGCCCAGAACGGCCCCGACCACGTGGACGCACATCGCACGGTCGCGCTCGTCGTGTCGCCCTACACGCGGCGCGGGGTCGTGGACTCGACGATGTACTCCACGACCTCCATGCTCCGCACGATGGAGCTCATCCTCGGGCTGCCCCCGATGTCACAGCACGACGCGGGCGCGACGCCGATGACGGCCGCCTTCGCGGACGTGGCGGATCGGGCGCCCTTCGTCCACCGCGAGACGACGATCCCGTTCTACGAGATGAATCCCCGCGGCGCGCCGATGCAGGCGCTCGTGGATACGTGGGACTTTTCGAAAGAGGACGCCGCCCCAGACGTGCCGCTCAACGAGGCGATCTGGAAGAGCGTCAAGGGCGCGGATTCCGTGATGCCTCCTCCCGTCAACGCCGCTTTCGTGAGTGGGCGGGAGGGCCCCAGGAGCGATGCGTCAGGAGGTGGCGCTTACGCGCCAAGGGCGCGCCCCCAGTAGTTGAAGCTCGCCGGCTTCCAGCCTGGAATGTACATCGAGGACAGCTCGCGCATCCGAAAGCCCGCCTCCTCGATGAGCGAGGGAATCGGGCGATTGAGATTGCAGCCACCGCCGAGAGCCTTCCACGCCGGATTCAGACGATTCTGCCATCGGCGAACACTTTCGTCAGGGGCCGCTCCGTGTTCGCAGAAGACGAGTTCTCCGCCCGGTTTGAGCACTCTCGCCATTTCGCCAAGTGCCCGCCGGACATCGGGCAGAGTGCATAGCGTGTAGGTCACGAGCACCGTGTCTGCACTTTCACGAGCAAGCGGTATCTGCTCTGCCGGGGCCTTCAGGAACTCGACCGGGAATGCGGTATCGCGGACCCTCCCCTCGCCAATAGCCCACATTTCAGCGGATGGGTCGAGCGCCCAGACACGCTGCACCTTGGTGCTGTCGTAGAAAGGGAGGTTGAGGCCCGAACCGAAGCCCACCTCGAGAACGCTCCCCGAAGCGAGCGGCACCACCATCGCTCGCTGCCGCATGTTGGGTTTCATGCCGCAGGTGAAGTTCACAACCTGCGGGAGAAGGAAGCGCTCGTAAAGGCCCATCCCCCTCACCCCCCGGGTCCGGAGTCGATTGTGTCGACATGCCCGAATGACGGCTCCGTTACCCGGTGCCGGTCGATCCAGACCGCCCATGGAATCAGGAGCACGAGGGCGAGGGCCGTCCAGGCGACCGTTGCGACGTTCGGCGGCGGAGGCCCGAAGGCCGCTCCCGCGTAGGCGGCGAGCAGGAACGCGACGAGCGCGGCGAGGGCCCAGCGGCCGATTGCGTCCTTCGGCCGGGTCATGCGCACGTAGATCCAGACGCCGAGCGCGAAGAGCGGCACTTCGACGGCGAGGGTTGCGGCTCTCGAGTTCCAGAGTCCCATGCCGACGAAGAGCGACCCGCCGGGCATCAGTGGAAGGTCCGGGCGGTGGACGACGGCGTCGCAGATCCAGTGGCTCACGACCCCGAGAGCGACGACCGCTCCGGCCGCGGCGCTGCGCAGAGCGAGATGGACGAACGCGCCGAGGAGCGCGGCCCACAGAATGGCCATCAGGAGGCTGTGGGACCAGGGATAGCTGTCGAAGGCGATGGGCGAGAAGGCCGTGTTCCCGGGTTCGATGCGTGCGCTCTCGATGCCCGTGAGCACGAAGACGGGCCAGAGGAGATCCAGAAGGAAGGGCGCGGCGAGGAGGACTCCGAGAGAAACGCGCGGAGCCGCCGCCTTCGACGCGAATCCGACCGCAGCGTGACCGATGAACATCTCGGCTCCTTCCGTCTCGCTCAGGCGAGGAGCTTCTTCACAAGCGCCGCGGCGTCGGCTGAGCCGAGGCCCGTCGTCGGGTCCCAGCCTTTCGTCGCCGGATACCCCGTGACGCCGCCGTAGGAATTGTCACCCCGTGTGACGTCCCGGAAAGGCGAGGCCCCATGGCCCGCCGCCGCGTAAAGGGCCGCGTTCGCGGCGCCCAGACGGGGTCGCCCTCCGGCGGAGCGTGCGGCATTGACGTGGGCGAGGATGCCGGACCAGATCGGCGCCGCCACGCTGGTGCCTCCGGCGGCGGTCCACTTCTTTCTCACGAAGATCGAGAGGCCGGG
>DATGDV010000358.1:0-3308 GCA_035310685.1 Thermoanaerobaculia bacterium | reverse complement strand
GAGGAGCCCGAACAGGACCGCGAGGACCGCGGACACCACGAACCCGACCGTGAAATAGAGACCCACGCGACCTTCGGGCGAGAATCGTCTCGCCAGGAACGCACGAAGCTCCACGAGGTCCATCGAGCCCGCTAGCTCCCGGGAGGCCGTGTTTCCCCGAACTCGCCGGACTCCCGGACGCGGAATCGCACGGCCCGCGCTTCCTGGGTCCTTCGGAGGCGCGTTCGGAAGGTGAGCACCTCCAGCTGTCTCAGCCGCTCGGCCTCCCCGGAGCGGTGCCTTTGCTGGTGGCGGGCGACGGCGAGGAGAAGCGCGCTCCTCACGTACTCGCGACGCTCGTCCGGACGTCCGAAGCGTTTCTCGAACCCTCGCGTCCACGGGAGCTGCAGCGCGACCGCGTCCTGCTCGGGAAGCAGGCCGAGCCTCACCTCCTCGGTGAGCTCGCGCGCGACGCGTGCGCGCTCGGCGAGAAGCGCGGGGATCCAGACGAGGACCCCGACGACGATCGCCGAGACCGCGACCAGCGGCTCGAGGCGGCGCGAAACCCCGAGGCAGAGACCCGAGAACGCGGCGGCGAGCGCCGGAGGGGCGAGCCCGGCCGCTGTCCAGGCGATCCCTTCCCTCCAGCCCGCCTCCGCGCTCGCGAGCGTCGCCTCGGCCGAGAAAGCCGATACGGCGGCCAGAACGATGGCGGCGAGGGCGGGCGCCTGCCATCCCGGGAGATGCCGTCCCGCGAACGCCGCGGCGCAGGCGGCGCCGCCGGCGGCGAGAGCGCCCGCCGAGAGGCCGTCTCCGGTGAGCGGCGACCACGTCCGCGCGGCGCCGATCGCGAGGAGCGCGACGAGACCCGCCACGAGCAGCGCAGCCCGGGCCGGGCCGGGCATGTCCGCGATCCGCGCGCCGAAGACGGCGAATCCTGCGAGGATGCCGGCGACGAAAGCCGCGGGCCGCTTCGAAGAGCGGCTCGCGAGCAGGAGGGCGAGGACGGCGGCGGCGCCTCGAACCAGCGTCTCGACGCTCACGGCAGCGGGTGTTTCTGGAAGTAGAGGCGCGTCGCCTCCACGTCTCGTCTGATCTGCGCGGTGAGATCCAGCAGCGAGGGAAACGTCCTTTCGTCGCGCACGCGCTCGAAGAAGGCGAGGCGCACGCGCTCGCCGTAGACGTCCGATGAGAAGTCGAGGATGTACGACTCGATCGTCGTCGCGAAATCCTCGTACACGGTGGGCCGGCGCCCGATGTTCGTCACGCATGGAAAGGTACGCTCGAACGAGTCGATCCTCACGGACGTGAAATAGACCCCGTCTTTCGGATAGAGCTCGTTGTCCGGCTTCAGGTTCATCGTCGGGAACCCGATCTTGCGTCCCATGCGGTCCCCCTTGGCGATGAGGCCGTCCATCGCGTACGCACGGCCGAGGAGCGCGTTCGCCGACACGACGTCTCCTTCGAGGAGCGCGTTCCGGATGCGGGTCGACGAGATCGCCGCCGAACTGTCCGCGACGTCGGCGATGCTCTCCACCGTGAAACCCGAAGCGTCGCCGATGCGCCGGAGGAGCTCCATGTTCCCGCCGCGCTCCCGCCCGAACATGAAGTGCTCGCCGACATGCACCTCGCGAACGGCGAGGCGTTTCACGAGGAGGTCCTTGATGAAATCCTCCGCCGGCGTGAGGGAAAAGTCCCGCGTGAACGGAACGAGGATCAGGGCGTCGATCCCGCAGGCTTCGATCGCCTCCTCCTTCTGCCTCAGGGTCTGGAGCATCCGGGGCGCGCGTTCGGGGTGGAGCACCTTGAGCGGGTGCGGCTCGAAGGTCACGACCACGCCGGGCGCGCCGATCTCGCCCGCACGCTTCGCGACGTCCCGGAGCATGGTCTGATGCCCGAGATGCACCCCGTCGAAGTTGCCGACGGTGACGACGCCTCCGCGAGGAAGATCGACGGGACGGAAGGGATCCTTGATGACCTGCAACGGCGGGAGATCTTAAGCGACGATCTTCCCGACGAGGTCGTAGGGGTGCGCCTCGGTGATCGTCACGCGGACGATCTCCCCGACGCGCGGCACCCAGCCCTCGGGCACCTCGTTGACGAGGACGCGGCCGTCGATTTCCGGGGCCTGGGATGCGGCGCGCCCCTCTAGCAGGAGGTCTGTCTCCGTCGAGGGACCCTCGAGGAGCACGTCGAGAGATTTGCCGCGCTTCGCGCGGTTCTTGGAAAGAGAAATACGCTGCTGGAGCTCCATGAGGGCCGCTCGCCGCTCTTCCTTCAGTTGCTGCGGCACGGGGTCTCCGAGAGGCTCGGCGCCCGAGCCGGGTTCGGGCGAGTACGTGAAGACGCCCGCGTTGTCGAAGCGGACGGCCTCGAGGAACTCTTCTACTTCTGAGAAATCTCTCTCCTCCTCGCCCGGGAAGCCGACGATGAACGTCGAGCGGAGCGCGATCTCAGGAACGATTCGTCGGATTTCTTCGAATTGTCGGAGATGGCTCGTGGCATCGCCTCCGCGTTTCATGGCCGCGAGGATCCTCCGCGACACGTGCTGGAGCGGCATGTCGACGTACGGGACGAAGCGCGGCTCCTCCGCCATGAGCTCGAAGACCGAAGCGTGGAGCGTCTTCGGGTACGCGTACAGGAAACGGAGCCACGGGAAAGACGTCTCGGCGAGCAGCGCGCGCACGAGCTGCGTGAGACCCGTCCGTCCGAGGCCGAGGTCCTCGCCGTACCGCGTGGTGTCCTGCGAGATGAGGACGAGCTCCTTGACGCCCTGCGCTTCGAGCCCCTGCGCCTCCTTCACGAGCGACGCGACCGTCCGCGAGCGCATGAGGCCTCGCATCTGGGGAATGGTGCAGAACGTGCACGGGTTGTTGCAGCCCTCGGCCACCTTCAGGTACGCGTAGCCCTTGCGATGCGTCAGGACGCGCGGCGAAAGCTCGTCGTAGAGGCGCGTCGCGAGCGGCTTGTCGGTGAAGCGCGGGAGCGACGGAAGCCCGAGCGCCGCGGCCGGCGCTTTGTCCAGCTCGTCGAGCCCGATGAAGCGGTCCACTTCGGGAATCTCGGCGGCGAGCTCCTTCCCGTACTTCTGCACCATGCAGCCCGCCACGACGACGCGGTCGATCTCCCCCGCCTCCTTGCGCGCCACCTCTCGGAGGATCGCCCCGACGGACTCCTCCTTGGCCGAATCGATGAAGCCGCACGTGTTCACGATGACGACGCGCGACTTCTCCGGGTCCGTCAGCGTCAGCCCCTCGCGCTGGAGGTGCCCCAGCATCACCTCGGTGTCGACGAGGTTTTTCGGGCACCCGAGCGAGACGATGCCCACG
>DATGDV010000357.1:0-2394 GCA_035310685.1 Thermoanaerobaculia bacterium | reverse complement strand
ACGCGTTCCCCGAGGCGGCCCTCGCGGCCGCCGGCGAGGAGCGCGCTCCCGCCGGAGCCGACCCCGAGAAGCGGCGGCGCATCCTCGACGCGGCCGTCCGGACGTTCGGCCGCCGCGGGTTCCACGAAGCCCGCATCTCCGAGATCGCGGCCGCGGCGAAGGTGGCCGAAGGCACCGTCTACCTCTACTTCCGCAACAAGGAGGACCTTCTCGGCGTCGTGTTCGACGAGTCGATGGACGAGGTCCTGGAGAAGGGCCGGGCCCTGGCGCGGTCGAAAGCGCCGGCCGGCGAGCGGCTCACGGCGCTCGTGAACCTGCACCTCGAGTTCATCGGCTCGGACCGGGATCTCGCGTCGGTTTTCCAGATCGAGCTCCGCCGCAGCGCGCGCCTCGTCGAGCGCTTCTCCCGGAGCAAGCTCGTGGAGTATTTCCGCCTCCTCGGCGACGTCCTGCGCGACGGCATCGCGCGCGGCGAGTTTCGCCGCGGCCTCGACCCCAAGCTCGCCGTGCGCATCCTGTTCGGTGCCGCGGACGAGATCCTCTCGGAGTGGCTGCTGTCGGGAGAGAGAAAGCCGATCGCGAACGCACGTCAACTGGTAGGAACGCTTCTCTCGGGTTTCGCCGAAGGAGAAGAAAGATTTGCTTCGAAAGGGAAGAGGGCCGCCCGCGTTGCGGCGCCGCCGAGGCCGCGTTTACCCCTCGGAGCACGCGCCGAAGGCGCGAATCCCTCGAAACCGAACAGGGCGCGTCGGCTCGCGCCAGCGCAGCGGCGCAATTCACCCCTCGATGCACGCGGCGAAGCCGCGAACGCCGGTACGAAACGCGACAAGTTCGCTTCAATGCGCAGGAGTAACCCCCAGTGAGCAGAACTGCATTCGTCGTTCATGGCGCCCGGACGCCCTTCGCGCGCGCCGGCACCGAACTCGCCGGAGTCTCCGCCGTCGACCTCGGGCGCACGGCCGCCGTCGAGGCGATGGCGCGCGCGGGCGTCGAGCCCGGCGCGATCGACCAGGCCATCTTCGGCAACATCGCGACGCCCAGCGACGCGGCGAACATCGCGCGCGTCATCGCGCTTCGCGCGGGCGTCCCCAAGGAGAAGCCCGCGCACTCGGTGTCGCGCAACTGCGCCTCCGGCATCGAGTCCGTCGTGGAGGCGGCGCGCCTCGTCGCGACGGGCGAAGCGGACGTCGTTCTCGCCGGCGGCGTTGAGAACATGTCGCAGATCCCCTTCCTCTATCGCGAGCGCGTCAAGGAGGTCTTCACGAAGGCGGGCATGTCGAAGACCGCGGGCCAGAGGGTGTCGGCGTTCTCGAAGATGCCCTGGAAGGACCTCTTCAATCCCGTCATCGGCCTCAAGCAGGGCCTGACGGATCCCGTGTGCGACCTCGGCATGGGGGACACCGCCGAGATCCTCGCGAAGGAGGGCCATTTCACGCGCGAGGCGCAGGACGCCTTCGCTCTGCGGTCGCACCACCGGGCCACCGCGGCCCGCGCGAAGCTGGCCGAGGAGATCGTCCCCGTGCCCGTCCCGCCCGACTACGACCGCGTCCTCACGCTCGACAACGGCGTGCGGGAGAACCAGACGATGGAAGCCCTCGCGAAGCTCCGGCCCGCGTTCGATCGCAAGTTCGGAACGGTCACGGCGGGCAACTCCTCCCAGATCACGGACGGCGGCGCGGCTGTCGTCGTCGCCTCCGAGGAGTACGTCACGACGCACGGCCTGAAGCCGCTCGGCCGCGTCTCCGGCTGGGGCTTCGCCGGCCTCGAGCCCGAGCGCATGGGCCTCGGGCCGTCGCGCTCGACGCCGATCGCGCTGAAGAAGGCGGGCCTCTCGATGAAGGACGTGGGTCTCGTCGAGATCAACGAGGCGTTCGCGGTCCAGGTCCTCGCGAACCTCGACGCGTTCGCGAAGTCTCCCGAGCTCGGAGGGATCGCCGACGAGATCCTCAACGTGAACGGGGGGGCGATCGCCCTCGGACACCCGGTCGGAAGCTCGGGAACGCGCCTCATCCTGACGCTCCTCCTCGAGATGCGCCGCCGCAAGGTCGCGCACGGCCTCGCGACGCTCTGCGTCGGGGGCGGGCAGGGAGCTTCGATCATTCTGGAGAGGGTGTAGGGAGAGAGATTTCTTAGAAGGGGAATTCGGCGGGGGCGCCGTCGCTCGGCATCAAAGCCCCGCCGCGGAAGGCAGTCGTGTCAACCACATTCGAAGAAAAAACAATTGTGACACCTGAGAAGCCGAAGGCCGGAGGAGACGCGTTCCGCCTCACGGTCGAACCCGACGGCCTCGCCCTTCTCGTCTTCGACACGCCCGGCGAGAAGGTGAACAAGTTCTCCACGTCCGTCATGAAGGAGTTCGAGCGCGTCCTCGACGGACTCGCCTCGCGCTCCGAC
>DATGDV010000356.1:0-5071 GCA_035310685.1 Thermoanaerobaculia bacterium | reverse complement strand
AGCGGGGCGACGTTGCCATTGGCCGTCCGGGCGTAGACCGTAACGGAATTCCCTTGGTTCGCCACGACCAGCTCGTTGTTCACGGTGTCCACGGCCAGGCCGTCCGGAGCATTCAACCCCGTGGCGGCCCCGGCAATGGTTCGCAGCGGGGCGACATTGCCGTTCGCCGTCCGGGCGTAGACCATGATGGAGTTGCCGCTCGTGACGAAGAGCTCGTCCTGAGCCCAGGCCGTCCCGCTCCCCACACCCAGAAGAAGCGCGGCGATCGAAGAAGCCGCCCGGAGAAAGCGACCCGACATCCTCCACCTCCATTTCGAAGTCTGTGACCCGGATTTGCCGCGACAGTAGCACGAGACCCGCTGTCTGATCGAAATGCGATGAAAACCGCCTCGCGGGCTCACGCGTCCGTCCCCGTGCCACTACGTGGATGTAAGATCACCGTACAGAATCGTTTAGGTGCCTTCGAAAAATGTCGACTCCAAGCCCGAGCGACGTGACGGCGCTGCTTCTCGCGTGGGGGCGCGGGGAGAACGAGGCGCGCGAGAAGCTGATTCCTCTCGTCTACGCGGAGCTGCGGCGCCTGGCGGCCGGGGCGATGGCGGCGGAGCGGCTGGACCATACCCTGGAACCGACCGCCCTCGTGCACGAGACGTATCTGAAGCTCGTCCGGCAGGCGGACGTCCCCTGGCAGAATCGGGCGCACTTCTTCGGCGTGGCCGCGCGCCTGATGCGTCAGATCCTCGTGGACCACGCCCGCATCCGCAGGGCGCAGAAAAGAGGAGGCGGCAGGCCTCGGATCATCCTCGACTCCGCTCTCGCTGCCGCGGCCGTGGGGAACGAGGTCGAGCTGCTCGCCCTCAACGACGCGCTCGAGAAGCTCTCGAGGATCGACGAGGCGCAGGGCCGGATCGTGGAGCTGCGTTTCTTCGGCGGGCTCTCGGTCCCCGAAACCGCGGAAGTGCTCGGCATCTCGCCGGCCACCGTGAAGCGGGACTGGGCCGTCGCGCGCGCGTGGCTCTTCCGGCAGCTGGCTCCGGCGTGAGGGGACGATGACGCCGGGAGAGTGGGCATCCGTCAAGGACCTCTTCGAAGAAGCGCTCGAGCGGCCGGCGAGCGAACGCGCAGGCTACGTTCGCCTCCGGGCCGGAGGGGACGAGGCGGTCGCGCGAGAGGTGTTGTCGCTCCTCGACGCGCACGCGGAGGCCGGAGAATTCCTCGGGTCGCCGACGGCGACGAGCGCCGGCGCTGACGCACCTCGCCCGCCGCTGCCGAAGCGCGTGGGCTCTTACGACATCCTCCGCGTGCTGGGCGCGGGAGGGATGGGAATCGTCTACCTCGCCGAGCAGGTCGGGCCGGACTTCCGGAGGCCGGTGGCGGTCAAGGTCGTCTGCAGCGGCCGGAGCAGCTCGCTCTTCGTGCGGCGATTTCAGAACGAGCGGCGGATCCTCGCCGGGCTGTCGCACCCGAACATCGCAGCGCTGATCGACGGCGGAGCCACGGAAGACGGGCTGCCTTATTTCGCGATGGAGTACGTGGCGGGAACGCCGCTGAACGAGTACTGCGACGCACACCGCCTCACGACGGCGCAGAGGCTCAGGCTCTTCCGGACGATCTGCGGCGCGGTCCAGTACGCCCACCAGAACCTCGTCGTCCACCGGGACCTCAAACCGGGGAACATCCTCGTGACTCCCGAGGGCGTTCCCAAGCTGCTCGACTTCGGCGTCGCGAAGGTCCTCGAGCCCGGTCCGGACGCCGCGCCCGAGGAAACGGCGGCCGAGCTCAGGATCTTCACGCCCGTGTACGCGAGCCCCGAGCAGGTCAAGGGCGAGGTCGTCACGACGGCGAGCGACGTGTACTCGCTTGGGGCTCTCCTCTACGTCCTTCTGACCGGAAGACGCCCTTACCGGGTGGCGACGCGAGCCGCGGACGAGCTGGCGCGCGCCGTCCTCGAGCAGGACCCGACCCGGCCGAGTCTCGCGGTCCGGGTCGACGCGGAGCCCGGTGACCGCGAGGGAGGGGCGGCGCCGACCTCCGTCCAGATCGCCTCGGTCCGCGGGAGCACGCCCGAGAGGCTCTCGCGCGCGCTCGCGGGAGACCTCGACACGATCGTTCTCAAGGCAATGCACAAGGACCCGGGACGGCGGTACGCCTCGGCTGAGCGACTCTCCGCGGACATCGGACGGCAACTCGAGGGTCGGCCGGTTTCGGCGCGGCCCGACGCGCGCGCGTACCGGCTCTGGAAGTTCGTGCGCCGGCACGCCGCCGCGGTCGTGGCGGCAGGCCTGGTCGTCGTCGCGGTCGTCGGGGGCATCGCGGCGACGCTCTGGCAGGCCCGCCGTGCGGCCGAAAAGGAAGCCCTCGCGGTTCGGCGATTCAACGACGTGCGCAAGCTCGCGAACGCCTACCTCTTCGAGTTCCACGACGCGATCGAGAACCTGGCCGGCTCCACGCCGGCGCGTCAGCTCGTCGTCCGGAGGGGTCTCGAGTATCTCGACGGGCTCGCGAGGGAGGCGACAGGCGATCGCTCGCTGCAGAGGGAGCTCGCTGCGGCTTACGGCAGGGTCGGGGACGTGCAGGGGGGCGGGCATTTCGGGAACCTGGGCGACACGGCGGGGGCGAAGGCCAGCTACGACAAGGCTCTCGCCCTCCGCGAAGAGATCGCTCGCGCCCCCGGCGCCGGACCCGGTGACAGGGCCGACCTCGTCGACGCCCGCCTCAGGGTGAGCTCGCTTCTGGGCCGGGCGGGGGACCACCCTGGCGCCACCTTGGCGGCGCGGCGCGCGGTCTCGGAAGCGGAGACCCTCGCCGACCCCGAGCCGCTGGCCCGGGCCTGGCACCGGCTCGGCCAGGTCCTCACGGAGGCCGGCAGCTACGGCGACGCGCTCGCCTGCTACACGAAGGAAGTCGCGATCTTCGAGAAACTGAGCGCCGAACAGCCGGCCAACGCCCGCGTGCGCCACGGCCTGGCCATCGGCTACAAATACGTGGGCGGCCTCTTCGCGCACGACAAGAAGTACCTCGAATCCGTGGCGAGCTACAGGAAGGCCCTCGCGATCGAGGAGGCATTCGTCGCGGCCGAGCCGGCGAATGCGACCTATCGCCGCGACCTTTCCTACACGCTCAGCGATGTCGGATACAACCTTCTCTACCTCGGCGACAAGAAGTCCGCCCTCGAGAACTACCGCCGCGCCGTCGGAATCCGCGAGGCGCTGGCCGCAGCAGATCCAGGTGACGTCACCCTCACCCGGGCCCTTTCGTCGATCTACTTCCGCCTGGGATTGGCAGAGGTCATGGCGGGCGAACCCGGCTGGTTCACGCACGGGCAGCGGGCGCTCGCTCTCCTCGATGGGCTGGTGAAGAAGAACCCCCGCTCGGTCGAGGACCGAGGCCGGCGTGCGGAGATGCTCGCAGGCGTTGGCGAGCTGCTGGGCCTCGGCCAGACTCCCCCCTGGCGCGGTACGCTCGATCCACCGCCTCCCCACGGGGCCTGCCCCTGGCACAGGAAAAGCCTCCAGGCGTGGGAGGAGTTGCGGAAAGAGGGTGCCCTGAGCAAGGCCCAGCAGCGGCAGGCCGAATACGTCGAGAGCCTCGTGCGCGTGTGCGACAAGAGCGAGGCGATCGGGAGACGGCGGTGACCGACGGCGGCGCGCCTCACGTGGAACGCTTCGACTTCGTCGTGATCGGCTCCGGGCCGGCCGGCGAGAAGGGCGCCGCGCAGGCCGCGTACTTCGGAAAGTCCGTCGCGCTCGTCGAGCGTCTCGGCGAGCCCGGCGGCGTCTCCGTCCACACGGGGACGCTGCCGTCCAAGACCCTGCGCGAGTCGGCCCTTTACCTGACCGGGTTCCGGCGGCGGGAGCTCTACGGGATGACGCTCCGCCTGGACCGGCAGAAGAGCCTGCGACAGCTCACCGGGCGGCTTCGCGACGTGACGGCAGCGCAGACGAGGCAGATCAAGCGCAACTTCGAACGCCACCGGATCACGACGCTCACGGGCCGCGCGCGCTTCCTCGACCCGGACACGATCGGCGTCTTCGACGAAGAGGGCAGGGAGACGCGCCGGCTCGGATTCGACGCGGCCCTCGTCGCGGTGGGCTCCTCCCCCCTTCCGCCGCGCGGCCTCACGTTCGACGACCCCGACGTCGACGACTCGGACCGGATCCTCGATCTCGACCGGATCCCGAAGTCCCTCGCCGTGGTCGGCGGCGGCGTCATCGGCTGCGAGTACGCGTCTCTCTTCGCGGCGCTCGGGACGACGGTGACTCTCATCGAAGGGCGCGACCGGCTTCTCGGCTTTCTCGACGGCGAGGTTTCCTCGACGCTGAAGATCTCGCTCGAGCGGATGGGGGGAGAAGTCCTTCTCGGCGACGCCGTCGAGGCGATCAGCCGCGTGCCGGATCTCTCCGCGAACGCACTGCGGCTGACGCTGAAATCCGGCCGCGTGCTCGCGGCGGACAAGGTCCTGTTTTCGGCCGGGCGCCGCGGAAACACGGACGGGCTCGGACTGGAACGGGCCGGCGTGGCCTTCGACGAGAAGGGGAGGATTCCGGTGAACGACCACTTCCAGACGAACGTGCCCCGGATCTACGCGGCCGGGGACGTCGTCGGCTTCCCGGCGCTCGCCGCGACGTCCATGGAGCAGGGGCGCGTCGCCGCCTGCCACGCTTTCGACATTCCCTTCAAGACGGCCGTCGCGCGACTCTTCCCGTACGGGGTCTACACGATCCCCGAGGTCTCCATGATCGGCGCCACGGAGGAGGAGCTCAAAGAGCGGGGTGTTCCCTACGAGGTGGGAAGGGCGCGGTACGAGAACAACGCGAGGGGACAGATCACCGGCGACCTCGACGGCTTCGTCAAGCTCGTGTTCGACCCCGCCACGAGGAAGCTGCTCGGCGCGCACCTCATCGGCGGGGGCGCGACGGAGCTCGTCCACATCGCCCAGATGGTGATGCTGAAGGAAGGCGGTCTCGACGACTTCATCCACTCCGTCTTCAACTTCCCGACGCTCGCCGAGTGCTTCAAGTACGCGGCGTACGACGGGCTGCAGCGACTTTCCCATCGGCAGGGGAGTCCA
>DATGDV010000355.1:0-8032 GCA_035310685.1 Thermoanaerobaculia bacterium | reverse complement strand
CGAGAAGGTGTCGTCCAAGGGATCGCGCGGCGCTTCGGGCAAGACGAAGAAGTCGGGCGCTCCCGCCTCGAAAAAGGCGAAGGCCTGACGGAGCGGGCGGCCCGCCCGGAGACTCCGCCGGGCCGCCCGCCTCCTCTTGCGAGGAAATGAACATGCGCGGCACCTCTCTGCCCGAGCTCGTCGTCGTTCTCGCCATTCTCGGGCTCGTCTTCGCGCTCAGCCTTCCGCCTTTCGCCGACTTCCTCGCGGAAGAGGGACTTCAGGCGGCGGCTCGCGAGGTCTCCGCGATCTTCACGGCCGCAAGCGGCCGCGCCGTCTTCCAGGGTGTCGACGTGGGCGTGAAGTGGACGAACGTCGGAGGAGACCTCGTCCTGACCGTCTATCAGGACGGAAACGGCAACGGCGTCTTGACCGCCGATATCAAGAAGGGCGTCGACCGCCTTGTCGCGGGCCCGTACTGGATGCACGGCAAGTACCCGGGCATCACGTTCTCGTTCGTTCCCGGCTTCAACGGCCTCGACCCCGCCGGAGCGCCGATCGGCAACCTTTCCGACCCTTTGCGCTTCGGAAAGTCCGACATCTGCACGTTCTCGCCGCTCGGAAAGGCCTCGCCCGGCTCGGTCTACCTGTCCAACAGAAAGCGCCGCCAGGCGGCGGTGCGCGTCACGCCCTCCAACGCGAAGATCCAGATCTTCACGTGGCATGGCAAGTCCCTGAAGTGGATCAAGCGGTGGTGACCGTCTCAGTGGGCGGGAAAAGCAGCTTCGGCCGCGGCGAGCCGCTCCTTCGTCCCGAGATCGAACCAGAGGCCGTCGGCCGGCGTCCGGTACACGGCGAGGGCGAAGGCGCCGTCCTGTGCGCGGGCGGAGGGCGCGAGAACGTCCTTCGCGAGCTCGGCGTAGCCGGGCGGAATCCGCGCGACGACCGCGGGGCTCGCGGCCTGGAGGCCGGTGAAGAGCCATGGCCCTTCGCTCCCGGGAGGTCGATCGCCCCCGACGGCGAGGAGCCGCCCGCGCGCGTCGGACCAGAGCGGGGTCGACACGGCGGGGTTCTCGTTCGGAAGGACGGCGAGCGCCGAAACGACCCCGGGCTCGTGGCGAGCCGCGAGGAGACGCCCGAGGGGGAGTGTCGTCGCGACGTCTCCGTTCGCGACGAGAAAAGGCCCCGACCCGAGCAGGCCTCGCGCGTGCGCGAGGCGGATGCCTCCGGCGGTGCCAAGGATCTCCTCCTCGAGAGACCATGCGACGGGGACGCCCTCGTACGTCTCCCCGACGGCACCGCACAGCGCCTCCGCGAGATGGTGCGCGTTCACGACGAAGGCCTCCGCGCCCTGTTCGAGAAGATGGTCGAAGACGTGAAACAGGATCGGGCGGCCTTTGAGCGGGAGGAGCGGTTTGGGCGTTGCGCTTGTTTCGGGACGGAAACGCGTGCCGAAGCCGGCCGCGAGGACGAGGGCGATCATCCGGGCTGAAGGATAGCCTCACAATACGGGCCGTGCCCGTCCCCATCCGCTACCGGCTTTCCGGGGTGCGCGCGCGCGCGCCGAAGAGCGTGGACATCCCGCTTGTCGCGCGCGTTCTCGGCGTCGCTCCCGAAGGGCTTTCCGACCTGGTCCTCGTGCGCCGGTCGCTCGACGCCCGGCAGAAGCCCGCGCTTTTCTGGGACGTCGCGGTGGAGTTCTCGTCGGAGGCTCCGCTCGCGCCACGCCTCTCTCTTCCCCTGCGCTTGACCGAGGCGCCGCCCCCGCGCGGCCCCGAGCTTCTTCTTCCTCCCGCTCCGCGCACCGCCCGGGTCGCCGTCGTCGGGACGGGGCCCGCCGGTCTTTTCGCGGCCCTCGCGCTCGTGGATGCCGGCATTCCCGTCACGGTCCTCGAGCGCGGGGATCCGGCGGAGGACCGCTATCGCGCGGTCATGAAGTTCTGGACGTCCGGCGTTTTCGACCCCGAGTCGAACGTCCAGTTCGGAGAGGGCGGCGCCGGGACGTTCAGCGACGGCAAGCTGACCTGCGGGAAGAGGCACCACAAGATCGCGGTGGTCCTGGAGACGCTGCACCGCTTCGGCGCGCCCGCCTCGATCCTCGTCGACGCCAAGCCTCACATCGGCACGGACCGGCTCGTCGTCGTGCTCCGGAACATCCGCAAGCACCTCCTCGAGCACGGCGCGACGCTGCGCTACCGCGCGAAGGTCACGGATTTCGCCACGAAGGCCCCCGACAACCGGCTCACGGCCCTGACGCTGGCCTCCGGAGAGGAGATCCCGGCGGAGCTCGCGATTCTCGCGCTCGGCCACTCCGCGCGCGACACGATGGAGATGCTCCTCTGCCGAGGCGTCGCGATGACGCGCAAGCACTTCGCGATGGGCCTCCGCATCGAGCACCCTCAGGACGCCGTGGATCTCATCCAGTACGCGCAGCTCTCGTCGTCGTGCGGCGTGATGCCCGCCGACTACAAGCACGCGCACGTCGCGTCGAACGGGCGCGGCATCTACACGTTCTGCATGTGTCCGGGCGGCGAGGTCATCGCGTGCTCGTCGGAGCCTTTCGGCGTCGTGACGAACGGCATGTCGCGCTACAAGCGCGTGTCGGGCTACGCGAACGCCGGCCTCGTCGTCCAGACGCGCGACGAGGACTTCGACGCGCTCGATGGCGAGCCGCTCTTCCGGGGCCGCGAACTCCAGCGCCGCGTCGAGGAGGCCGCGTTCCGGGCGGCCGGCGGAACGTACGCCGCGCCGGCTCTGCGGGTCACGGATTTCCTGAAGAGCCGCACGTCGCGCATCACCCCGCGCGACATCCCCGCGACGACGTACGGCCCCGCGGCGGTCCCGTGCCTCTTCGACGGCATCCTGCCCGAGCCCTACCTCGACGCCCTCGCCGAGGGTCTGCGCACCTTCGACCGGAGGATGCCGGGCTTCATCTCCGACGAGGCCGTCCTCCTCGGCCCGGAGTCGCGCACATCCTCCCCGGTCCGCATCGAGCGGAACGACTGGTGCGAGTCGCCGACGGTCCCGGGTCTCTTCCCCGCCGGTGAAGGCGCGGGCTTCGCCGGCGGGATCGTCTCGGCCGCGCTCGACGGCCTGCGCGTCGCCGCCCACGCCCGCGCGAAGCTCGCGGGCGAGCCGCTGCCGCCGGAGAAGGTCACGACGTACACGGGGCCGGAGTACTGAGTTTGCGCCGCGTCCTCGTCGGCACCGCCGGACACATCGACCACGGCAAGAGCGCGCTCGTCAACGCGCTGACGGGGACGGATCCCGACCGCCTGCCGGAAGAGAAGGCGCGCGGGATCACGATCGATCTCGGGTTCGCGCACGCGACGTGGGACGACACGATCTTTTCGTTCGTGGACGTGCCCGGGCACGAGAAGTTCGTCCGCACGATGGTCGCGGGCGCGCAGGGCGTGGATCTCGTCCTCCTCGCGGTCGCCTCCGACGACTCCGTCATGCCCCAGACGCGCGAGCACCTCGACATTCTGAAGCTCCTGGGCCTCTCGTCCGGGGTCATCGCCCGGACGAAGAGCGACCTCGTCGACGAGGAGACCGGCGCGCTCGTCGAGGAGGAGATCCGCGAGCTCGTGAAGGGTTCGTTTCTCGGGAGCGCTCCGATCGTGCCCGTGTCCGCAGTGACCGGTCAGGGGATCCCCGTTCTGCGCCGCAAGCTCACGGAGGCCGCCTCGCGCGTCGCGCGTGAGGATCGCAGCCGCCGCACGGCCCGCGTCTTCCTCGACCGCGCGTTCACGATGAAGGGCTTCGGCCCCGTCGTGACGGGCACGCTCGACGGAGGGCGTCTCGCGCCCGAGGACCTGCTGACGCTCTTTCCCGAGGGCCTCGACGTGCGGGTGAGGCGGCTCGAAGTGCACGGTGAGGTGCGCGCTCACGCTCAGGCGGGCGAAAGGACGAGCCTGAACCTCGCCGGCGTGGAGCGTGCGACGCTGCGCCGCGGACAGGCTCTCGTCGCGCGCGGAGGGCTCCAGCCTTCCTCCATCCTCACGGCCGAGCTCACGTGGCTGCCGTCCTTCGGGGCCCCGATCGAAGACGGGGCACGCCTGCGCGTCCACCTCGGCACGGCCGACGTCGCGGGCCGCGTTCACCGCGTCGGGGCGGCCTCCGATCCGACAAGCCGCAGCTTCGCGCCGGGCTCGACCGGCTTCGCGCAGATCACGCTGGACGTGCCGCTGCCGGCGCGTCCGGGCGACCGTTTCGTCCTCCGCCGCCCGTCGCCCGCCGAGACGGTCGGCGGCGGGCGCGTCCTCGACGCGGGGCGCCCCCGCCTGAAGCGCCGGAGCGGCGCGGACGTGGAGCGCGCGCTCTCCGTCCTCACGAGCGGCGACGAGAAGGATCTCGCGGAGTTCTTCCTCCTCGAGGCGGGTCCCCCCGGCCTCACGGCCGCGCGTCTCGCTTCCCGCCTCGGCGTGGCGGCTCCTTCGGCGGGCGGCCTCCTCGACGCGCTCGCCTCCTCGGGAAAGGCTCTTCGCATCGCGCCAGCCCTCTACGCGCACGCGGGCGCCGCCGCTTCCCTCGCCGAAAGGGCGGCGGCCGCCTTCGCCGAGCGGAAGAAGAGCGGCGCGGCCTCCGTCTCGTTCGGCAAGAGCGAGTTCACGGAACGCCTGGCAAGAGGGCTCTCTCCAGCAGCCGCCGACGGCTGGATCGCGGTCCTCGCCGCGTCAAGGAAGCTCTCGCTCGACGGCGACCGCATCGCCCCGCCCGGCGCGAAGGCAGCCGATCTCGAGGGCGAAGCGGCGTCCTTCGCGGCGAAGATCGCCGAGCGTTTTCGCGCGGCGGCCTTCGAGCCTCCGAGGCTCCCCGACCTCGCGGCCGAGGTCGGCACGAAGCCCGCCGTCGTGGACGGCCTCGTCTCGCACCTCGTGAAGTCCGGAATCCTCGTCCGCCTTTCGGCCGACCTCGTCGTCCACCGCGACGCAACGGCCGCCGCGGAGAAGAAGCTCGAGTCCGTGCGCGGGCAGACGCTCTCCGTCGCGGGCTTCCGTGACCTCCTCGGGCTCACGCGCAGGACGCTCATCCCGCTCCTCGAATTCTTCGACGCGAAGAAGCGGACGCGGCGGTCGGGGGACGTCAGGAAGGTCGAGTAGACCGCAGGTTCTTCTTCACGACGCGCTCGCTCTTCTTCTTCGCCGAATCGAGCGTGTAGTCGAGCGTGGCGTCCAGCACCATCCAGCAGGACACCGGGCGGCCGCCCGAGAGAGCCGGCGTGAAGCGCCACTTCGAGGCGAACTGCCTCAGCCAGAGGCCGAGGAGAGGCTCGGTCTCGCCGGTGGGCAGGAAGCGCGCGACCACGCCCTGCTCCGAGACCTCGACGAGCGCCGTCGTGCGCGCCCTCACACGCGCCGCGTCGAAGCTCCACGGCGTCTTTTCGGGCGACGGGAGAACATCCACGTCCTCGATGGAGACGGCGGCGAGGTCCTTCGGCTCGACCTCGCGCGGGTAGCGCGCCATCCACGCGTCGCCGGAGGTGTCGCGGATCACGGGAACGAGCGGATCGTCCTTGCGCAGCGGCTCGAGCGAGAACGCGGCGAAGATTCCCTTCTCGATCGAGATCGCGAGGTCGATGGAGTACGTCGCCCAGGTCGGAACCGGCTGACCGCCCTTCTTCGCGGGCGTGAACCGCCAGCGGGGGACGAGACCTGCGAGCGGCGCCGCGAGACCCTTGAGCGGCGGCTCGATCGGAACGGCCTCCGCGACGCGCCCCGTCTCGAGGAGATGGACCGCGAGGACGAGCGGCTGGCGCGTGTCGAGGTCCTGCGGATTCGTTCTCTCCGCGAGCTTCGGCGCTTGGTCGAGCGCCCGGAAGAGCGGGTGCACGTACGTGACCTCGGCGAGAGTGACGCGCACGGGATCAGGCAGCGACTGGACGGGCTGGGGCGCCCGCGCCTGGACGGGTTGGGGCGCCGGTGCCTGGACCGGCTGGGGCGCCTGTGCACGCGCCACCGCTTCACCCGCGAGCATCGCGGCGACGAGGGCGACAACGGGACGCATCGGAAGGATTCTAGTCACTTCGCTTCCGCCCAGTTCCGGCCCGTCCCCACCGCCACCGTGAGCGGCACCTTCAGCTTCGCCGCTCCTTCCATCGTGGCCTTCGCGAGCGCCGCGGTCCTGTCGGCGAGATCCTTCGGGCACTCCAGGACGAGCTCGTCGTGCACCTGCAGCAGGAGGCGCGCCTCGGGAAGCTCCCGTTCGAGCGCGGCGTGGAGGTTGATCATCGCCTTCTTGATGAGATCGGCCGCCGAGCCCTGGAACGGAGCGTTCATCGCCATCCGCTCCGCGTTCGCGCGCACGTTGTGGTTGCGGTCGTGGAGGCCGGGGATGGGCCTCACGCGGCCGAAGATCGTCTCGGTGCCGCCGGTCGAGCGCGCCTTTTCGAGGATCGCGTCGAGACACGCGCGGATTTTCGGGAACCGGTCGAAGTACGCGGTGATGAACGCCTTCGCCTCGCCCCGCGAGACGCCGAGCTGCGCAGCCAGCGCGAACGGCCCCATGCCGTAGAGGACGCCGAAGTTGATCGTCTTGGCGCCGCGTCTCTGGTTCGCGGTGACCGCCTCGGGCGCGATCGAGAAGATCTTCGCCGCCGTCGCGCGGTGCACATCGTCCCCGCGCCGGAACGTCTCGAGGAGAGCCTCGTCGCCCGAGAGATGCGCCAGCAGCCGCAGCTCGACCTGGGAGTAGTCGGCGGCCACGAGGACGCAGCCGGGAGGAGCCACGAACGCGCGTCGGATCGCGAGACCGGCCTCCGAGCGAACCGGGATGTTCTGGAGGTTCGGCGCGTTGGAGGAGAGGCGCCCGGTGGCGGCGACCGCCTGGTCGTAGCGCGTGTGGATGCGCCCGTCCGCCGCGATCGCGCCGGGAAGCGCGTCCACGTACGTGCCTTTGAGCTTCGAGATCTCGCGCCACTCGAGGACGAGGCCCGGCACGGGTCCCGACGAGAGTGCGGCGAGCTCTTCGAGGACGTCGGAGCCCGTCGCCCACGATTTCGTCTTGGCCGTCTTCTTCACCGCCGGATACGCGAGCTTCTCGAACAGGATCCGCCCGAGCTGGGGCGGCGACCCGATGTTGAACGGCTCTCCCGCGGCCTCGTGGATCTTCCGCTCGAGAGCGGCGAGACGCTCGTCGAACTCTTTCGACAGGACGGCCAGGACGCCGCGGTCCACCGCGACGCCCGCGATCTCCATGCGCGCGAGGACGGGCACGAGCGGCAGCTCGATCTCCTCGAGGACGCGAGCGAGAGGAGAGCCCGCGGCGAGGCGCGGCAGGAGCGTGTCCATGAGAGCGAGCGGGAGGCGCGCGCGGGGAGCGAGCCACCTCCGGCCCTGTTCCGAGGCGAGGACGTCGAGCGTGGCGAGGCCGCCCCCGGCCAGATCCTTGATCGGCGGGACGGCCTCGGGCGGAAGGTTCAGGATGCCGCGCGCGTCGCCGCCGAGGTCGTGCGCGTGCAGGCCCGGGGAAACGACGTAGCTCGCGAGCATCGAGTCGGCGACCCGCGCCGGCGGCGCGATCCCGAGCGCGTCGGCCGCGAGAAAAAGTCGCTTGGCGTCGTGGGCTACGAGGGGGACGCGCGCGAAGAGCCCCGCGAGCGCCCGTATGCCCGCCTCGTCGAGGGCGAAGGCGGCGGTCTCGCCGCCCGGCAGGCACACGACCGCCGCCAGCGGCGGGGCGGGCCAGGGGCAGCCGGGGCCGCACTCCACGTGAATCGAGGCACGGCCGGCCTTCGCGGCGGCGTCGACGAGCGCGGCGAGGCCCGAAGCGGACGACTCCCACCGGGCCGCGTCGTGCCCTTCCCGCGCGGGAGACGCGTCGTCGAAGAGAGAAAGCGTCGTCCCGGCCGTCTCGCTCGCCGGAACGGGAGGCCGGCCTTCGAGCAGCTCCTTTTTCAGCTTCGCGAACCCCAGCTCGTCGTAAAACGTAGCGAGATCTTTCACGGCCCTTTCGCCGAGCGGGCGGATCCGGAAGTGCTCGAGGAGATTCTCTGGGGCCGCCGGCAGCGGACGGTCGCGACGGACCGTCGCGAGCTCTCGCGATCGGAACGCGT
>DATGDV010000354.1:0-9730 GCA_035310685.1 Thermoanaerobaculia bacterium | reverse complement strand
CTTCGCGCGAGTGACGAGAAGGGCGGACTCTCGCTGACGCTCTCGCTCGCGCCAGAGGCTCTCGGCGCGGGCGTCGCGTCCGGGGCGGGCTGGAAAGAGGCGTTCGGCCCCGACGGCCGTCGCAGAGACTCGGGGGCTGCGGGGGAGCCGTCCCCGCCGGTCGCACGCCTCGACGTGCCGCCACCCGTGACGCTGCTCCTCCTCGGGGCCGGTCCGGAGACGCCGGCGTTCCTCTCCATTGCGAGAAGCCTCGGCTGGACGACGGTCGTCGTGGATCATCGCGCGCGCTGGAGCGAGCCTGCGCGGCGCGCGGGCGCCGACGAGGTGCACGCGGTTCGCCCGGCCGAGGCGCATGCGGCGCTGTCGCCGCGACGCTTCGACGCGATCGTCTTCTCGAGCCATTCCGTCGAGCTCGACCGCGAGCACCTCACGGCCTGGAGAAACGCGGCGGCGGAGTACGTGGCCCTTCTCGGGCCCGCCGCGCGCGCGCGTGACCTCCTCGACGAGGCTGGCCTCGCCGGCTCCCCAATCGCGCGACGCCTGAACGCTCCCGCAGGCGTGCCGCTCGGCACGTACGGGGCCGAGGCGGTGGCGCTCGGGCTCGCCGCCGGGATCGAGCGCTTCCTCGGAGAGCGGCGGCGGCCGTGAACGCCGTCGCGCGGCACGGCGTCGTGCTTCTCGCGGCCGGACGCTCACGGCGGCTCGGAGCCTCCAAGCAGCTCCTCGAGATCGCGGGCGAGCCACTCGTGCGGCGCGCCGCGCGCCTCGCGCTCGAGACGTCGCCTCGCGATGCCCTCGTCGTGACGGGCGACCACGCGAATGCCGTCGAGGAAGCGGTCCGCGGCCTCGAAGTCCGCTGCGTCCGTGCGGAGGATTTCGACGAGGGCATGGGCCGTTCTCTCGCGGCCGGCCTTCGGCACCTCGATCCCGCCTGCGCGGGGGCGCTCGTCATCCTCTGCGATCAGCCGGCGCTCACGGCCGGGCACCTCGCTCGCCTCGTCGAGACCTGGGAGGCGGCGCCGGCCTTCGCAGCGGCGTCGGGCTACGCCGGGACGGTCGGCGTCCCCGCGGTCCTCCCGCGGGCGTGGTTTCCGCGGCTGACGGCCGCCCGCGGCGACCGCGGCGCGCGCGACCTCCTCCGGGAGAACGCCGGCGAGGTCCGGGTCGTCCAGGATGAACGCCTGGCGCACGACGTGGATCGCCCCGAAGAGGCGGCCGGACTGGAGACTCGTTCTCAGTGAAGTTGATCTACACTTCGCCCCGCGAGGTGACCGGATGAAGCTCACCGTCAACGGGAGGGTCCACGACGTCGCGATCCCGGAAGACACGCCGCTCCTCTGGGCGCTCCGGGATGCGCTCGGGCTGACCGGGACCAAGTTCGGATGCGGCATGGCGCAATGCGGTGCCTGCACGGTGCTCGTCGACGGCGAGCCGGTGCGCTCGTGCGTGAGGCCGGCCGCGTCGGTCGTGGGAAAGTCCATCACGACGATCGAGGGTCTCAGCCTCGCCGGCGACCACCCCGTGCAGAAGGCGTGGGCCGAGCTCGACGTCGTGCAATGCGGTTTCTGCCAGTCCGGACAGATCCTCGCGGCCGTCGCGCTCCTGAAGGCGAAGCCGCAGCCGACGGACGGCGACATCGATGCGGCCCTCAGCGGCAACATCTGCCGCTGCGGCACCTACCAGCGCATTCGCGGCGCCGTGCACCAGGCCGCGGCGCTCATGAAGGGCTGAGCCATGCGCGCGCGCTCGTCCCTCGCGACCCCTGTTTCCCGCCGGAGCTTCCTCCGCACGTCGGCAGCGCTCGGCGGCGGTCTCGTCGTCGGGTTCTACGTGCCCGGCGCCGGCAAGAGGCTCTTCGCCCAGGCGGCTGCTCCGAAGCCGCTGCCGAACCCGAACTCCTTCCTGAAGATCGGAACCGACGAGAACGTGACCGTCCTCCTCGCGCATTCCGAGATGGGGCAGGGCATCTGGACGACGCTTCCGATGCTCATCAACGAGGAGCTCGGCGCCGACTGGAGCCGGATCCGCGTCGAGCACGCGCCCGCGGCGCCGGCTTACGCGCACGCGCTCTTCGGGATGCAGATGACGGGCGGATCCTCGACGACGTACTCGGAGATGGACCGGTACCGCCAGGCGGGAGCCGCCGCGCGCATGCTGCTCGTCAAGGCCGCCGCGAAGCGCTGGGGAGTCGCCGAGGACTCGTGCCGCGTCGAGAACGGCTGGGTCGTGAGCGGCACGAACCGGCTGAGTTTCGGCTCGGTCGCGGAGGAGGCGGCGGCGCTGCCCGCGCCCACGGCGCTGACGCTCAAGGATCCGTCGAAGTGGACCGTGATCGGCAAGGACACGCGCCGCCTCGACACGCCCGAGAAAGTCACCGGGAAGGCGGTCTTCGGGCTGGACGTGAAGCTGCCGGATCTCGCGACCGCCGTGGTCGTTCGCCCACCCGCCTTCGGCGGCACGTTGAAGAGCTTCGACGACAGCAGGGCGAAGGCCGTGCCTGGCGTCCGCGCGGTCTTCGCGATTCCCTCCGGCGTCGCGGTCGTCGCCGACGATTTCTGGTCCGCGAAGAAGGGCCGCGACGCCCTGACGGTGAATTGGGAGAAGGGGCCGAATGCCTCGCTCGAGAGCGCGAAGATGCGCGAAGAGTATCTCGCCCTCTCCGAGACTCCGGGAAAGACCGCGAAGGCCGAAGGAGACGTCGCGGCCGCGCTCTCCCGTGCCGCGAAGACGGTCACGGCGACGTATACCTTTCCGTTCCTCGCGCACGCGCCCATGGAGCCCCTGAACTGCACCGTGAGGAAGATTCCCGGCGGCTGCGAGATCTGGACCGGCACGCAGTTCCAGACGAACGATCAGCGCATCGCGTCGACGATCCTCGGTGTCGAGCCGAAGAACGTTCTCATCCACACGACCTTCCTCGGCGGCGGCTTCGGCCGGCGCGCGAACCCGGCCTCGGACTTCGTCGCGGAGGCCGTGCACGTCGCGAAGCGTTTCGACCGGCCGGTCAAGCTCGTCTGGACGCGCGACGACGACATCCGCGGCGGCTATTACCGCCCGATGGCCGTCCACCGGATCGAGGCCGCACTGGACGCGAGCGGAAAGCCGACCGCCTGGAGGCAGCGGATCGTCTCGACGTCCATCCTGGAGGGGACGCCGTTCGCGGAGCACATGATCAAGAACGGCATCGACGAGACGTCGGTCGAGGGCGCGTCCGATTCGCCTTACGTCCTCGCGATCCCGAGCCACCTCGTCGAGCTCCACACCGCGAAGAAGAGCGTGCCCGTCCTCTGGTGGCGGTCCGTCGGGCACACGCACACCGCGTTCGCCGTGGAGTCATTCCTCGACGAGATGGCGCACGCGGCCGGGAAGGATCCCCTTGCGTTCCGGCTCGCGCTCCTTTCGAAGGCTCCGCGTCTCCATGCCGCGCTGAAGCTCGCGGCCGAGAAAGCGGGCTGGGGCAAGCCTCTTCCGAAGGGCCACGGCCTCGGTCTCGCCGTCCACGAGTCGTTCGAGAGCGTCGTCGCGCAGGTCGCGGAGGTCACAGTCGAGACAGGGCGGATCCGGGTTCTGCGGGTCGTGTGCGCGGTCGACTGCGGGACGGCCGTGAACCCCCTCGCCGTGCGCGCCCAGATGGAAGGCGCGATCGCGTTCGGACTCGGCGCCGCGCTGAAGAGCCGCCTCACGTTGAAGGAAGGACGCGTCGTCGAGAGCAACTTCCACGACTACGAGGTCCTGAGGATGTCGGAAATGCCGCACGTCGAGGTGCACATCCTGAACAGTCACGAGAAGACCGGAGGGGTCGGCGAGCCCGGCACGCCGCCCATCGCGCCCGCCGTCGCGAACGCGCTCTTCGCGGCGACGGGCAAGAGGCTGCGCGACCTGCCGCTGAGGCTCGCATGAGAGCCGCGCCGCGCCTTCTTGCCCTGCTTTCGTCGGCCGCGCTCGCCGCCGCCCTCCTTCCGGCCGCCCTGCGCGCGCCGGCCGCCGAAAAGGCCGCGCCCGCGCGCGCCGAGGGACTCGCCGCGTTCGACACGGTCGCGAAGGTGCTCCAGCACCCGCGCTGCCAGAACTGTCACATCCCCGGCGACGCCCCGCTTCAGTTCGACGCCGGGCTCCCGCACACGCAGAACGTCGTGCGCGGATCGGGGGGATATGGCGTGCCGGGGCTCCCGTGCGCGGCGTGCCACGGCGCCGCGAACCCGCCCGCGAGCTACGGGCCGCACACGCCGCCGGGAGCGCCGGGCTGGCAGCTTCCGCCGCCGGGGCTCGAGATGGTCTTCATCGGGCTGTCCAAAGGAGAGCTCTGCGAGCGACTGAAGGACAAGTCCCGCAACGGGGAGCGCGATCTGGCGGAGCTCGTGCACCACATCGACGACCCGCTCGTGCGCTGGGGCTGGGATCCTGGCGTCGGCCGAGCGCCGGTGCCCGTCCCCTACGAGGAGTTCGTCGCGAAGTTCAAGACCTGGGCCGATGCCGGCGGACCCTGCCCGGCCGTGGCAAAGGGAGCCAAAGAGAAGATCTCGAGCCTCGCGCCCTGACCCTCTAGATCGACTCGATGCCCCACAGGTCGTGGAGGTGGAGGATCCCCGCAGGGGCTCCCGCTCCGTCGAGCACGAAGAGCGACGTGATTTTCCGCTCCTCCATGAGGCGGAGCGCCTCTGCGGCGAACGCGCTTCCGAGGATCGTTTTCGGGCTCCGGCTCATGGCGTCCGCGGCCGTGTCTCCCATGATCCTGGGCCCGTCGCGCTCGAGCAGGCGGCGAAGGTCGCCGTCCGAGACCACGCCGACGAGCCTCCCCGCCGGGTCCGTGACGCCCGTGATCCCGAGGCGCTTGTGCGACATCTCGTAGACGACGTCCTTCATGGCCGCTCTCTCGGGGACGAGCGGAATCGCGTCGCCCGTGTGCATGAGGTCCGCGACCTTGAGGAAGCGCTTCCCCAGCTTGCCTCCCGGATGGAGCGCGGCGAAGTCCTCGGGCTGGAATCCCTTTTCCACGGACAGGGCCATCGCGAGCGCGTCGCCCAGGACGAGCTGGGCGGTCGTGGAGGCCGTGGGCGCGAGATTCAGCGGGCAGGCTTCCTCGTGGATGACGACGGAAACGACGATGTCCGCGCTCTTGCCGAGGGTCGAGTCGCGCCGGCCGGTCATCGCGACGAGCGTCGCGCCCCGGCGCTTGACGTGGGGGATGAGCGCGACGACTTCCGCCGTTTCGCCCGAGTGCGACAGCGCGAGGACGACGTCGCCTTCGAGGATCATCCCGAGGTCGCCGTGGATCGCCTCGGACGGATGCAGGAAGAACGAAGCGGTGCCGGTCGAGGCGAGCGTCGCGGCGATCTTCTGGCCGACGATCCCGCTCTTGCCGATGCCCGTCACGACGACGCGGCAGGACGTCGAGGCGGTCGCCTTCATCGCCTCCACGGCCCGGTCGAATCCCTCGTCGAGGCCTGCGGCGAGGCCGCGCACGGCCTCCGCCTCGGTCTCGATCACGCGGCGCGCTTCCCGCCGAGCGGACGTGGTCATCTGCCGGATCTTAGCGTCTGCCGCCCAGGAGAACCTCCTGCCTGCCAGTCGCGGGATCGAGGCGCACGAAGGCGCCGGAGGGGACGGCTACCCATGGGCCCCGGGGCGCCATCAGCACTCCGGGTTCGACTGGCGCGAGGTCCGCCGCACGTGCCGATCCCGCCCGCCACGCGAGACCTCCGAGGACGGCCGTGAAGATAGCGGTCAGCCCCCAGAGCGTCGCCGAGAGCGCGCCGTGAGAGCGCCGCGCGTCCGTGCGCCCGTCGACGACCTGAACGCAGCTCGCGGCGAGGAAGATCACGATGAGCGCGGCCGTCAGCCAGGAGAAGAGCCGTTCGGGAGACTGCCGCATCTCCTCGAGGCCCCAGAGCCCCGTGAGAAGAAGACGTCGAATGCAAAGTGTGATCGCGACCGCGAAGAGCACGGCCAGGAAGAAATCCAGGACGACCCAGGCCGACCGCAGCCGTGCCATCGAGGCCACCACGTGCGCGAGGAGGAGCAGAAGGAGGATTCCCAGAAGGGCCGGGACGAGCGGGCCCGGCGTATCGAGGGCAACGCTCGCGGCCGAGAACGCGCTCTTGCCGTCCAGGAAGAGGACCGGCGCCGCGGCGAGAAAGGCGCAGCCCAGGGTGATCAGAAGAGCGCCCAGGAGCTTGCCGGCCCAGATCGAGATCCCGGGCAGGGGGCGGGAGAAGTAGAAACCGAGGCGTTTCTGGGCGATGTCCGAGACGAAAATCGTGGCTCCGAGGACGAGCGGAAAAGCCACCGAGATCGTGATCGCCAGAAGAAGCACGGCCGCCGATCGCGCGTCACGCGCATTTCCCCTCAGGACGGGAAGGAGCGGGAACCCGAGCGGGATAAGCCCGGCGACGAGCGCTCCGGGAAAGAGGAGCTTCCGTTCCGCGATCTCGCGCGCCGCGACGGCGAGAATGCCCTTCATGGATTCCCCCGTGCTGCGGGAGACGCCTCTCCCACGACCGCGACGAAGATCTCCTCGAGCGAGAGAGCGGACGCCTCGGCGTCCACCACGCCTTCGAGCGCGCAAAAGCGTGCGAACGACTCGTCGCCGAAATTCGAGACGACCGCCTCGATACCCCAGCCGCGCACCTTCACTTTCACGGCGTCGAAGGCGGAGAGCTCCTGCCCGTACGAAGACGCGTCGTCCATCGCCTCGTTCCCGTAACGGAGCCGCCGGAAGCGCGCCTTGAGGCTCTCGAGAGTCTCGTCGAGGACAAGGTTGCCGCCTTTCAGGATCCCGACGCGATCCGCCATCTTCTCGACCCCCCCGAGATCGTGCGACGTCAGGAAGACACTCGTACCGCGGTCGGCCAGTTCGCCCACGAGCTCGTCGAAGAAGGCCGCGCGCGCCACGGCCTCGAGTCCGAGGGTCGGATCGTCGAGGACGAGGAGGTCGGGCGACGAAGCGAGCGCGAGCGAGAGCGAAACGAGGGCTTTCTGGCCCTTCGAGAGGCTGCCGAAGGGAACGGCGGCCGGCACGCCGAAGCGCGCGAGGCGCGCCTCGACAGAAGCCGCGTCCCACGCGGGATAGACCTTCGCGCAGAACGCCGAGAGCTGCCGGGCATTCATCGCCGGCGGCGCGTCGGGATCCTCGGGGACGACTCCGACCTTCTCCATGAGACGCGCGCGGTTCTTCCAGACGTCCTCGCCGAAGAGCGCGCACGAGCCGGACGTCGGCTTCTGCTGGCCGAGGAGGCAGCGCACGAGCGAAGACTTCCCCGCGCCGTTGCGCCCCAGAAGCGCATAGACGGAGCCCGGGGGGACCGAAAGAGAGATTTCTTCGAGCGTGGGCGGTAGGACCCCTGGGTATCGCACGAGGAGACTGCGAAGCTCAACCACCGAAGATGAAGAGTTCTCAGAGGGGGAGTGTGCCGGGTGCGCCGACGGCGCGCGCGACGAGGCCGCTGCACCCGCAACGGCCGCAGGGGCCGCCGCGTTCGTGCTCGTCGCTTCTTCCTCTCTCTTCCTTCCAGGAAATCCCAAACTGCGTTTCACCCGCTCGACTGCCCCGCGTCGCGCATCGCGCCGGTCTAAACCGAAGGCCGCCCGCCCGCGAGCCGCGAGGCGAGATCGTCCGGGTGCGAGGCGCGAAGGCGGGCCTCGGCTTCCGAGATCGTGCCGGCCGCGACGAGCGCGGCGAGCGAGTCCTCCATCGCCGTCATGCCGAACCGCTTCCCGAGCGTCAGCTCCGTGTGGATCTGGTGGAAGGATCCCCGGCGGATGTGGGCGCGGATGGAATCGGTCGCGACCAGGATCTCCACGGCGAGCGCGCGGCCCGATCCGTCCTTTCTCGGGACGAGCTGCTGACACACGATGGCCGAAAGCGCGAGCGAGAGCTGATGCCTCACCTGCCCCTGCTGCTCGGGCGGGAAGATGTCCAGGATCCGGTTGATCGTCTGGGGCACGTCGTTCGTGTGCAGGGTCGTCAGGACGAGGTGGCCCGTCTCGGCGGCCGTCACCGCGGCGCGCGTCGTCTCGAGGTCTCGCATCTCGCCCACGAGGATCACGTCGGGGTCCTGCCGGAGCGCCGCGACCAGGGCCGTCGCGAAGCTCGAGACGTCGACCCCCACCTCGACCTGCTCGACGAGGGACTTCGCGTGCGCGTGCTCGTATTCGACCGGGTCCTCGATCGTCACGATGTGCCGCTTCTCGGTCCGGTTCATGCGGTCCACGAGCGCCGCCAGCGTCGTCGTCTTGCCGGACCCGGTCGCCCCCGTGACCAGGATCAGGCCGCGGGCGGCTTTCGTCAGGTCGTACAGCATCTCCGGCAGGCCCAGCTCGGAGAGGGACGGGACGCGCTTCGGCAGGACTCGCAGGGCCGCCCCCACTCCGCGCCGCGTGCGATGGAGATTCACGCGGAACCGGCCGAGACCCGCGATCTTGAGCGAGAGGTCGACGACGCCCGTCTCGTGATATCGGCGGCGCCGGTCTCCGGAAAGCGACGGCGACAGGAGGTCGAAGGCGGTCTGGGACGAAACCGCGTCGCCCCCCGCCTTCTCGAGCGCGCCGTGCACCCGCACGACCGGCGAGGCACCGGGCACGAGGAGGAGATCCGTCGCGCCGCGGCGCACGGTCTCGGAGAGAAGAGCGACGAGCCCGGGAGGAAGCTCGTCCTCGCCTGTCGGGG
This sequence comes from Thermoanaerobaculia bacterium, assembly GCA_035310685.1. Lineage (GTDB taxonomy): Bacteria > Acidobacteriota > Thermoanaerobaculia > UBA5066 > UBA5066 > Fen-183. The sequence continues at coordinate 1,065 of DATGDV010000354.1, read as the reverse complement.
GAGTCTTCGCCGCCAGCTCGAGGCCGGCGGCCGGCTCCTCCGAGCGCACGAGCTCCAGGTCGGGCCCGGCAGCCTCCTGCCGGTCGGACGTCGCACCTTCGTTCAGCGACCGGATCAGCTTGTTCAGCTCGTCCGTATCCACAGGAGAATCTTACGGAACTCCCGCCGTTTCCGTCTCGTCAGGCGCCGGTCTTTCGCCTGAGCTCGTCGAAGGCGAGGAGGTCCGACAGGAACTTCGGAAGGATCGCGAGCGGCAGCTGAGTCGCCCGGTCGGACTTCGCATGCGCGGGATCGTCGTGAACCTCGAAGAAATAGCCGTCCACGCCGACCGCGGCCGCGGCGCGGGCGAGGGCGGGCGCGTACTCGCGGGAGCCGCCCGTCTCGGTCGCGAGGCCTCCGGGGAGCTGCAGGGAGTGCGTCGCGTCGAAGACGACCGGCACGCCGAGCGCGCGCATCATCGGCAGGCCGCGGAAATCCACGACGAGATCGTGGTACCCGAAGGTCGTCCCGCGCTCGGTGAGGGTCACGTTCGTGTTTCCCTTCGCGCGGCACTTCTCGACGATCTGTCTGCAGTCGTCCGGCGCGAGAAACTGGCCTTTCTTGACGTTCACGGCTCTCTTCGTCGCCGCGGCGGCCTCGACGAGGTCCGTCTGGCGGCAGAGGAACGCGGGGATCTGCAGCACGTCCGCGACGGCCGCGGCCCGCTCGACCTGCGCGACCTCGTGCACGTCCGTGAGGATCGGCACGCCGTGGCGCTCGCGCACCGAGGCCAGGATCTCGAGCCCGCGCTCCATGCCCGGCCCGCGGTAGGAGCCGAGGCTCGAGCGGTTCGCCTTGTCGAAGCTCGCCTTGAAGACGTAGGGGATGCCGAGCGCGTCGGTCGCTGCCTTCACCCGGGCGGCGACCCGGTGCGGGTGCGACGGGCTCTCGATCACGCAGGGGCCCGCGATCAGGACCAGCCGGTCGCGCCGAGTGAGCGCGCGCCACAGGGACTCGGTGGACGGCAGGGCCGCGGCGCTCAACGCTTCTCCGCCGCAGCGACGGCGGCCGCGTCGACCCGGCCCG
>DATGDV010000353.1:0-4289 GCA_035310685.1 Thermoanaerobaculia bacterium | reverse complement strand
GTCCGACCGTCTCCGTCGATCCCGAGAAGGCGGCCGCGATCCGGGACGGCGTGAAGATGGCCGAAGAGACGATCCGCGCATTCTCGGGAACGCCTTCCGTCCACGAGACGGGCGGGAACCCGATCGTGAGCGGCACGTGGGGCGACGACCCGTCTCGCCCCACGGTCACCGTCTACAACCACCTCGACGTCCAGCCGGCTTCGAAGGAGACGGAGCCGTGGGAGACGGAGCCGTTCGTCCTCACGAAGAAGGGCGACCGCTATTTCGGCCGCGGGTCGACGGACGACAAGGGTCCCGCGCTCTCGGCCCTCTTCGGCGTGAAAGCCGCCGTGGACGCGGGAGTGCCCGTGAACGTGCGGGTTCTGTGGGAGTTCGAGGAGGAGATCGGCTCGCCGAGCTTCGCGAGAGGCCTCGGGCGAGCCGGGGACGCTCTCGCCACCGACTCGGTCATCGTCTCCGACACGATCTGGATCGCCCGCGGCAAGCCGGCGGCGCCGGCCGGGCTCCGCGGCCTTCAGGGACTTCTCTTCAGGCTCGAGACGGGCGCGACCGACCAGCACTCGGGCGTGACGGGGGGCGCGGCGCGCAATCCGGTCGCCGAGCTTATGCAGCTCGTCTGCGAGTGCGTCGACGCGAAGACGGGCCGCGTGAAGATTCCCGGCTTCTACGACGACGTCGCCGCGATTTCGAAGCAGGAGCTCGAGGATTTCCGGAGGTCCGGCTTCACCGTCTCGGGCTTCAAGAAGGACCACCTCTTCAAGTCCATCCGGACGAACGACGCGATCGACGTCATGAAACGCATCTGGGCGAGGCCCACGTTCGAGATCCACGGCGTCGTCGGCGGCTACACGGGCCCGGGCGTGAAGACCATCATTCCGCCGCGCGCCGAGGTGAAGATCTCCTGCCGCCTCGTCCCGAACCAGACGGGCGCGAAGATCACGAAGCTCGTCAAGGCGTTCGTCAAGAAGAAGAACCCCGACGTGAAGGTCCTCCTGGAAGGCCGCCTCGATCCGTATCGCGGCATCACGACGGGGCCGCTCGCCGACGCGGTCCGCAGCTCCGTGAAATTCGCGTTCGGCAAGGAGCCCGTCTTCGTGCGCGAGGGCGGCTCGATCGGCGCCGTCGTCACGATGGAGAAGCTCCTGAAGGTGCCGGTCCTCTTCCTGGGCCTTTCGCTCCCGGAGCACGGCTACCACTCGCCGAACGAGAACTACGACTGGGAGCAGGCGGAAGGCGGCATGATCGCCTTCGCGAAGTACTTCGAGAGCGTCGCCGCGCTCGGCAAGGTGGGGCCGAAAGGCTACCGGCCGGCGTAGCCCGGCTCAGGGCCCGGCAGCTTCGCGCGGGCGGAATGCCCAGAACTCCCCGCGCGATCCGAGGCCCATGCCGAGGACGAGGCCGCCCCGGCCCCAGGCCGTCGCCACGATCTCCCCGTCGTAGGCGACGGGCACGGCCGTGAGGCTGCCCGTGGCCGGATCGAGGAGCGCGGGGACGGGAGCCCAGGTGTCCTGGGAGATGGCCGCCACGAGAATGCGGCGGTCCGGCCCGATGGCTCCCTGCGCAAGGACGGCCGGAGCCAGCTTGAGCGGCCCCGTCACGAGGATCGGAGTCTCGGCGCCCGTCGCGAGCGCCACACGGACGAGCTGCACGCCGGCGGCCGCGTTGCGCTGGACCACGACCTCGTCCGCCGTCGGGTCGCCGGCCACGCCATGTCCCGGGCACAGAGGCTTCGTCTGTCCGGTCGCGGCGTCGAGGGAGGAGATCGTGCCCGCGTCGGCGAAGAAGAACGTCTTCCCGTCGCGCGACGCGGCGAGCGCCGCCGGGACGGTCCCTCGCGGGAGGGCGTATCTCTTGAGAAGCCGCCCGTCGGCCACGGAGGCGATGCCGAGCTGCGGCGGCGCGCCCGAGGCCCCCGTGAGAAAGGCCACGACGCCGGAAGGTGCGGCGGCGACCGGGGGGAACGCGGCTTCCGAGGAGCCCAGAAGCGGCCGGAGCTCGCCTTCCGCTCCCGTGACGAGGAGCTGCCGGCGGCCGGCGACGACTCCCGGCACGAGCAGGCGGCCGTCCGGGAATTCCACGGGCGTCATCGCGAGGCTCGCGGGCGTTGCGGCGAGCCGCTCCGGCACGCCCCCGGACGTGGGAAAGCGCAGCAGGTCTCCCGCGCTTTCCGCGAAACCCACGTACAGCGTTCCGCCGTCTCCCTCGACGAGGTATCGCGGGCGCGCCGCGACGGTGAGAAGGGTCTGGACGGCGCTGCCGTCGCGCGCCACCGAGACGATGCGATGAAGGTCGCCGGCCTGGACGCGCGCGAGCACGTGCTTCCCGTCGCGGAGGGGGAGGAACGGCGGGGCGAGGTTCACTCCCGGCAGAAACGTCGTCACGGCGCCGGTCTCGAGATTCAGGAGATGCGTGCGCCGCCCGCCCGCGTCTTTCTCTCCGGCGAAGCGCCCCCAGACGAGAACGTCCTTCCCGTCCGGAAAGAGACGCGCGAGGAGATCGGCCGAATCGGGCAGGACGGGCGGCCCCACGGCCTTCTGTTTTCCCGTGTCGGGCCAGAACTTCACGAGGACGAAGCGATGCTCCTCGTCGCGCTTCACGACGAGGAGGCTCCCGTCGGCGAGCGGCTCGGGCCCCTGGACGCCCTCGAGGACGAGTCGCTCGTCCCCTCCAAGGGAGGGAATGCTGAAGACGCCGAGCGCCACGTCGGTGATGCGGTCGAAGAAGAGGCGCGTGCCGTCCGCCGACCACTCGACGCGATGCACCGAGCCGCCCGGATCGCGTCGCCGGGTGAGCACGGTCCAGTCTCCGGAGGAGGGGTCCATCACGGCCACCTGGGCGACGCCCCCCACGATCGTGAGGAACGCGATGCGGCGCCCGTCCGGCGAACCGCGCGGCGCGAGGACGCGCGTGGACCCGCCCATCACGAGCGAGCCCGTCCAGCTCGGAGCCGGAGCGTCGCTCGCCTCGCGGCGGAGCCAGTACCCGAATCCCGCGCCGGCCGTGACGATCGCGAGGATCCCGAGCGTCGCGGCGAGGATGCGGCCCGCGTGGCGGGAGAGGGGCACCGGCCCGGCGGCCGGTTCGGCCTGCACGACGGCCGTGGAGGTCGTGCCGGAAGCCGCCGCCGTCTCCGTCCCGAAGAGGCCGTCCGTGTTGAGCTGCATCTGCCTGAGATCGCGCGCGAGATCGCGCGTCGACGCGTAGCGCTCGTCCGGATCCTTCGAAAGGCACCGTTCGATCACCCAGCGGACGGGCGCGGGCAGGCGCGGCGCGAGAGCCGCAAGCGGCTCGGCCTCCTCGCGGATGATGGCCGTGAGCGTCTCGGGGGTGTTCGCGCGCTGGAACGCCCTCTTTCCCGTCGCGAGCTCGTAGAGGATCAGTCCCGCGGAAAACTGGTCCGAGCGGAAATCGACGGGTCGGCCCGCCGCCTGCTCGGGAGACATGTACGAAGGCGTCCCGATCGTCATCCCGGTCTCGGTGAGGAATGCGCCCCCGGAGCCCGGGAGCCCCGAATCCGCCAGCTTCGCGATGCCGAAGTCGAGGATCTTGAGGAACCCGTCGGCCGACACCATGAGGTTCTCCGGCTTCAGGTCCCGGTGGACGATGCGGACGCCGTGGGCGCGCGCGAGTCCGTCCGTGAGCTGCGCGGCGAGGTCCACGAGACGGCGGACGGGTACGGGGCCCTCCGAGACGATCTCTCTCAGAGTCTTTCCCGCGATGAACTCCATCGCGAGGTACGGGACGCCCGACGCCTGGCCGATCTCGTAGATCGTCACGATGTTCGGGTGATTCAGCGCGGACGCGGCGCGCGCCTCCTGCGCGAACCTGAGGAGCCCCTCGCGGTCCGAAAGGAGACGGGCGGAAAGCACCTTCAGGGCGACGTCGCGGCCGAGCCGGGTGTCCTTCGCGCGATAGACCTCCCCCATCGATCCCGATCCCAGCAAGCCCAGGACCTCGAATGGGCCGAGACGCGTTCCGTTGGCGAGGGGCACCGAAGAAAGGATACGTCAGCGCGCGGGCCACGAAAGGCCGACGACGCCGGAATAGAAGCTCAGGCCGGGGTTGTCGGACCCCGCGAGACCGAGATTCGAGACGTGAACGCGCCGGACTCCGGCCGAAATGACGCGATCGCTTCGCACGCGCGCGAGGACGAGGCCCTGGAACTCGTCGAGGAAGTTGAACCGCGAGCCCTGGGCGGGAACGGGCGAGAACCCCTGGAAGATCCCGACGCCGCCCTCGAGCCTCACGCCGAGCCGGGAGGTCTTCGGCAGGAACGTCCAGGAAAGAAC
>DATGDV010000352.1:0-2705 GCA_035310685.1 Thermoanaerobaculia bacterium | reverse complement strand
CGTACACGACGTCGAAGATCGCCATCGCTTCCATGAAGTACGTCTGGTGGTTCGAAAGGAACACGACGTTCTTCCGCGGCAACCTGTCGATGATCGCGTCGCCCGTGACCTTCACGCGGTTCAGGATCCGGAAATAGGGGATCGTGAATCCGAGCCCGAGGCTCGTGATGATTCCGCGGCGAAGCCAGCGGTCGAGGAACGTCTGCCCGTGGGAAGCCAATCTGGCGGATTCTAGGACGGGCCGGGATCAGGGTCGGGCGGCCTGCTCGATGCCCCAGACGACCATGTCCGTCGACTTCGGGGCGTGGCCGAGACGACGCACCATCGAGGAAATCTGGCCGCGGTGGTACGTCTGGTGGTTCACGACGTGCCGGACGACCGCCCAGAACGGCGCCGTCCTCACCTCGCCTTTCAGGTTCTTCCAGGCGAACGCGCCCGCGAGGCGCTCGGGTGTGTACGTGGCGAGGAGCGCGCGGTGCTTCTCCTGCGCCGCGAGGAGGACGCGCGTCGCGTCCTCGAGGCGGGGGAGCTCGTCGATGGTCGGAAGGCGCGTCGCGTCGCGGCCCGCGAACCGCTCGGCCCAGGCGTCCGTCGCTCCCGCGAGATGGACGAAGGTCGCTCTCAGCGAAGGCCATCCGCCGCCCTGTTCCTTGACGTAGTCGGCCTCGGGCAGCGCGCGCAGCGTCTCGAGGACGCGCGCGTTCGCCCACTCGTTGAAGGAATAGAAGGACGCGAGGTCGTCAGGCGGAAAGCTCATTTCTTGGGGTCCTCGACGATCGTGTTCGTGAGAGTCCCGAGCCCGTCGATCGTGAGGCTCACGACGTCGCCCGGCTTCAGCCACTGGTCGTTCGTGATCTTCGAGCCGTTCAGCTCCAGGAAACAGCCGGTCCCGACGGTGCCCGAGCCGATCACCTCCCCCGGCTCGAGCGTCACCCCGTCGGCCGCCCGCTGGATGATCTCGGCGAAGGTCCAGTTCATCTGCGCGACGTCGCCCTTCGACACGGGAACGTGGTTCACCGTCGCCGACATCCCCGCGTGAAGGACGTTGCCCTTCGGCGACGGCTTCAGCCGGTCCGCCAGCTCGTCCTTCGTGACGAGCCACGGGCCGAGCGCGGTCGCGAAATCCTTCCCTTTCGCCGGCCCGAGGTTCAGCTTCATCTCCTCGGCCTGGAGAGCGCGCGCGGAGAAGTCGTTCAGGACGCCGTAGCCGAAGATCGCGTCGTCGGCTTCGGCGAGCGTGGGATTCGTGATCCTTTTCCCGATCACGCAGAACGCCTCCAGCTCGAAATCCAGCTTCGCGAGCCGCGGGCCGCCCACGCGCAGCTCGCCGGGACCGATGACTGCGAGCGCGTTCGTGAAGTAGAAGACGGGGAACGCGTCGAACTCGGGGATCATCCCGAGGCCGCGGTTCCTGCGCGCCGTCTCGACGTGCTGGCGGAACGCGTAGCCGTCCCGGATCGAGACGGGGCGCGGCAGCGGCGCGAGAAGAGTGACGGCTTGCTCCGGGTGGAACGCCTCGCGCGGCAGCTCGGAAGCCATGCCGAGGAGGGCGGAGGCCTTCGGCACGAGCTCGTCGGCTCGCTCGACGAGGTCGAGCATCCCGAGCTTCGCGAAGCGAGCGTCGGCGCGCGCGAACTCCAGGATCCGGTCCTCCCCGACGACGGCCCCGAGGCGCGGCCTCGGAGACGAGAAGACGCCCGAGGTCGTGGCATCGCCTTCCGAGGGAAGGAACGAGACCAGCTTCATCGGCGGGGGAGTCTATCGCCGCCGCGGCCGGGCCGCCGTAAGCTGTCGAAGGCATGCCCCGGCCTTTCGGTCGCGATCGCCTCGCCGGCGTCAGGGACGGAACGGCGTTCCTTCTGTGCGAGGAATCGAAGGGGTGGCGTGCGCGATCGGATGCCACGGCGACGTCCCCCGAACACCCGGGCACCTGCGTCCGGTGGGAGGACGAGCTCTACGAAGTCGAGAGCTTCGAGCGCCGCGCCGACGGCAGCGTGACGTACGGGCTCCGACCCTGGGGCGAGCGCCACGCGATCCGGGTCGTCGCGACGTACAGCCCCGACGCGGAGGCCGTGCGGTCGGCGGAACGGCGCGACGCCCGCCGACGGGTCGAGGCCCATGCGGGCATTCTCCTTTTCGCGCCGTTGCTCGGATGTCTTCCCGTTGACGTCCAGGAGCGACTGGAAAACGAATACAACGTCAAGGCGTCGTGGATGTCCCTCGCCTCGGCGCTCCCGCTTTTCATGTTCGGGGCGTTCTGTTTCATCGTGACGCTTGCGTCCGCACTGGGAGGGCCGTCGATTCTCCCGGGCTGGGTCCTCCTCGTCGGGCAGTACCTGTGGATCGAGTCCACCGTGCGCATCGTGATTGCCTCCAGGCAGGCCCGCGGCATAGGGAACGTCGCCGGAACGTTGCTCTACGAGACCTGGCGGCTCGCGCGCAAGACTCTCGACCGTGCCCGAACCCGGCGCCTTCTCGGCAGGACACCGGCTGAATGATTTTCAGGTCTGCTTCTTGCGTCGATCGAAGTGTGACCGTCACGGAAAAGCGCCTTCGCAAGCCGTTCGCCGTGGCCGTCGCCGGAGCCTGGCTCGGAATCGTCGGCCTGCTCACGTTCGTTTTTCCGGCGTCCAACCTCTATTCGGGCCGGGTCGTGGCAATTTCGGAAAGTGCGCAAATCGTCGTTCTCAAGGATGGCCGCCCCC
>DATGDV010000351.1:0-4911 GCA_035310685.1 Thermoanaerobaculia bacterium | reverse complement strand
CTTGCCGAGGGTCGCCGAGGTCTGGGTGACGTCGAGGAGGTCGTCGGCGATCTGGAAGAGGAGTCCGAGCGCTTCCCCGTACCGGGTGACGCGCAGGAGCTGGTTCTCGTCCGCGCCCGCGTGGAGAGCCCCGAGCTCGAGCGACAGGCGGATGAGGCGCCCCGTCTTCAGGGAATGGATGTGGCGGAGGAGACCCGCGCGCTCGGGCTCGGGAATCGCCTTTCCCGAAGCCGCGAGGTCGAGAGCCTGCCCGCCGGCCATCCCCTTGACGCCGATCGCCGAGGCGGCCCACGCGACTGCGCGCGCGCGCCTCACGGCGCGCGCGTCGCCGGCGGGCCGCGTCGCGAGAAGCTCGAAACCGAGAGTCTGGAGCGCGTCGCCCGCGAGCAGCGCCGTCGCTTCGCCGAAGACGACGTGGCACGTGGGCCGTCCCCGGCGCAACGCGTCGTCGTCCATGCACGGCAGGTCGTCGTGGATGAGCGAATAGGTGTGGAGAAGCTCGAGCGCCACCGCCGCCTCGAGGGCGTCGTCCGGCAGGCGCTCGGCTCCGCAGGACTCCGCCCCCGCGAGGAATAGCAGCGGCCGAAGCCGTTTGCCGCCCGCGAGGACGCTGTAGCGCATCGCGGCGACGAGGGTGGCCGGTTCGGCTCCCGCCGGCGGCAGGACGGCGAGGAGCGCGTCCTCGACGTCGCGGCGCCGATTCTCGAGGACGGCCGGCAGGAGCGCGCCGGCCTTTGCTCCCGTCATCGCTCCGGCTCTTCCCCGTCGAGCGCGTCCTCGTCGAGCTCGTCGTCGAGGGGTTCCGTCACGAGCGCGTCGGGCGTCTCCCTCAGGACGACCTCGACGCGCTTCTCGATCTCGTCGATGCGGCCCCGGCAGAAACGCGACAGCGCAATTCCCTCCTCGAAGAGGACGAGACTGGCCTCGAGCCCCTTCTCGGGGTCCTCGAGCTCGGAAACGATGTCCTGCAGGCGGGAGAGCGCCTTCTCGAACGTGAGACTCTTCGGAAGGCTCTCGGTCTTCCCCTTACTCATGATCGACCTCCGTGGAGACGACGCGCGCCCGCACGCGGCCCTTCGCGAGGCGGATTCCAAGGCCGTCTCCGCGCGCCACGCGCGCGGCATCCGTCAAAGGCGCTGATTCTCCGTCGCGTGTGACGACCGCGTAGCCGCGAGCGAGGACGCGCAACGGGCTCAGCGCCTCGAGCCGCCCGGCCGCGACGCCGAGCTTCTCGTTCGCGGCGGCGAGTCTGGCGCTCATGCGGTCCGCGGCGGCGCGCCGCTCCTGCAGGACGCTGTCGCCGAGATGCGGCAAGGCGGCACGATCGACCCAGGCCCGGATCCTCTGGCCGAAACCGGCAACGCGCGCCGCAAGGGTGACGGGGATTCTTCGAAAGGACGAGAGGAGGGCCGCCGCAGCAGCGCGCGATTCGAGGCGGGCCTCGGCGACGGTTGCGGGGAATCCTGCGAACGCGGGAAGCGACGAGAGCCGTTCCAGGCCCTGCTCCGCCCTGTCCAGTCTTCCCTTCAAGGAAATCCTCAGATCCCTCTCCCCTCGCGCGAGCCGCTCCTCGAAGCGGTCCAGGCGCTCGACCACGAGCTCCGCCGCCTGAGACGGCGTGGCGGCGCGGAGGTCGGCCGCGAGGTCGGTGAGCGTGACGTCGACCTCGTGCCCGACCGCCGAGACGACCGGCACGCGTGAGGCCGCGACGGCCCGGACCACCGCCTCGTCGTTGAACGCCGCGAGGTCCTCCTTGGAGCCGCCGCCGCGCGCGACGATGAGGACGTCCGCCGAGTCCGGCACGCGGGAGAACGCCCGCAGCGCCCGCACGATCTCGAAGGTTGCGGCGGCGCCCTGCACGGAAGCCGGGTAAAGCGTCACGTGGGCGCTGGGGAAACGCGCGCCGAGGACTTTCAGGATGTCCCGGAGCGCGGCGCCGTGACGCGACGTCACGACCCCGATGCACCTCGGGAGGAGGGGCAGCGGGCGCTTTTTCGCGAGGTCGAAAAGGCCCTCCGCGGCGAGCCGCGCCTTGAGCTGCTCGAACGCGAGCTGGAGTGCCCCGATGCCGGAGGGCTGGATCTCGACGATCCGCAGCGAAAGTTCGCCGCGCTCCGGGTAAACGTCCGGCGTGCCGCGGGCGAGCACGAGAAGACCTTCTTCGAGGGTGAATGGAATGCGGCGGTAGTCACTCGCGAAGACCTTCACGCGCAGGGAGGCGCTTCCCGATTCATCCTTCAAGGAAAAAAAGCAGTGCCCCGACGCCGCCGTCCCCTTGAAGCCCGAAACTTCACCCCGCACCCACACGCCGGGAAGCTCCGTCCGGAGCATCCCGTTGATCTGGGCGATGACTTCCGACACCGTCATCGCGGTCGCTTCCGGCCCCGTGTCCCCGAAGGACATCTGCGTCTCGGCGACGCGGCGCGTGGTCACGCGGCGGAGGGTGTACCGGAAGCGGCTCGACATCGACCTGATTCTAGTCGGCGGGCCTGCTCGCGCGCGCGGCCACGAAAGGCAGCGTCGCGACGACGAGCGTCGCCATGAGGACCTCGACGTCGCCGAAGTTGTACTCGAACATCCCGCCGGCGAAGAGCGCCGCCATCGCGCCGATGGCTCCGAGCGCGATTCCGCGCACCGGGTCCCCGCGCGGCGCGCGGCGCACGATCCGGACCGCGCCGGTGAAGAACGCCCCGACGAACGCGAGGTACGCGAGGGCGGAAGGAATGCCGGTCTCCGCGGCGATCATCACGAGGTTGTTGTGCAGGTGCCCCGGATGCGGGTCCACCCAGCCGTTCGTGCGGTAGACGGGATAAAGGACCTTGACTCGCGCGGGACCCACCCCGAAGAGCGGCCGCTCGGCGATCATGGCCGCTCCCGCCTTCCACATCGCGATCCGGTCGTTCATCGTGACGTCGTTCGGATTCGTGAGGGACATGAGCCGGTCGCGAACGGCGAGCGGCATGAGGACGAAGAACAGGGCGACCACGAAGGGCACCGCGAAAGCGAAGCGCGGCCGTGCCGCGAGAAGAACCGCGAGAAGGCCGACCGCGAGGCCGACGTAGGCGCCGCGCGTGAGCGTGAGGGCCGTCGCGAGGACGCCCGCGAGGGCAATTCCGACGTCGGCAGAGCGGGCTCCGCGGGATCCTCCCGAGATGCCGCGCGCGCCCAGGAGGGGCACGAACACGAGGAGGAGGCCCGCGTACGTCATGTAGACCGACAGGCCTCCGGCAATCCGGAAGTCGAGGCTCGGCGAGCCCGAGATCCACTCGACGAAGCCGCGCAGCACGAGGTAGAGGGCGGTGATCCGCCAGGCGTCCACGACGAGCTTCACGTCCGCCTCGTCGTCGAGAAGGGCGGCGACGAAGACGACCAGGAGGAACGTCCCGAAGCCCTTGATCTGGATGAGCGACCGCGACGGAAGAGTCGAGAAGAAGCAGGAGAGCACCGAGAGAAGCACGAAGGCTCCGATGGGCGCGTGGAGCGGCGTCGTGCGGCGGAAAGGGCCGAAGAAATCCTCGCCGCGCGCGCGCACTGAGAGGCGCCAGGCGATCGTGCAGGCCAGGGTCAGCACGAGGCAGACGTTCGCGACACCGACGCCGGGAACGCAACCGACGCCGAGAAGGAAGAACACGAACGCCGCGCGTTCCCATCCGCTTCGGCGCGCGATCGGTTCGGGAATGAGCCTCAGGAGAGGTTCAGGCCATCCGGGCGTCGGCCGGAAGAGCCTCCTCGACGAGCATCACCGGGATGTCGGAGACGATCGGATACACGCGTCCGCAGACCGCGCACGAAAGCCCCTCGGTGACCACGGGCTCCTCGTCCTTGAGGCTCTCACGGTACTTCTCGACCACGTTCTTCGCGACGTCGGGCTTGAGATGGCACAGCGTCACCGGGGGGCGCGCCTCGCAGGCGGGGCACGCGAGAATGTCCAGAAGCTCCTTGTCGACGGCCATGCCGAGATCCTAGCAGGGTCCGGCGCTGCGCTGCACGAGCGAGCGGCGGCGGTGCGGGCGAGCGACGGTCTGCAAAGTTTCTTCGAGGGGTGAACAGGCGCTGCGCCGCCGAGTGATCGCCTCGGCGTCGCGGAACGCCCCGGCCCCACTCACCCCTCCAAGAAAATCTTCGTGCTCTCCTTAGCCCGCTAGCCTTTCCTGGATCGGCGTGATGGACCGCGCCTTCCCCGTCTTTTCGTCCACGTCGACGATCGCGCCGCACATCCTCACGTCGCGCGTGGCGGTTTCCATCGAGCGCGGCGTCTGGTAGAGGAACTTCTCGAGGATGGCTTTCGGGTCGAAGCCGATGATCCCCTCGTACGCTCCGGTCATCCCGGCGTCTCCCTGATAGGCCGTTCCCTTCGGCAGGAGGCGCGCGTCCGCCGTCGGGACGTGCGTGTGGCTGCCGATGACGAGCGAGGCACGACCGTCGAACCACCAGCCGATGGCCTGCTTCTCCGACGTCGCCTCCGCGTGGATGTCGACCACGACGACCTTCAGATCCGGCCGCTTCGCCTTCATCTCGGCGAGCGCCTGATCGCCCACCCGGAACGGCGAGTCCGTGTTCGCCATGAAGACCTGCCCCTGCAGGTTCAGGACGCCGACGGGAATTCCCGACGGCGTGTCCTGGATGGCCCACCCGCGCCCCGGATTGCCCGGCGGGTAGTTCGCGGGCCGAAGCAGGTTCTCGAGGTCGGCGAGGAGCGGCACGAACTCCTTCTTGTCCCAGATGTGGTTGCCGGACGTGAACACGTCGATCGGAAGCTTGGTCATCTCGGCGAAGAGCTCGGCGGTCACGCCGAATCCCCCGGCCGCGTTCTCGATGTTCACGATCGTGAAATCGATGTGCTCCCGCCCGATGACCTTCTCGAGGAGAGAAAGCGCCCTGCGGCCGGGCTTGCCGACCACGTCGCCGATG
>DATGDV010000350.1:0-7878 GCA_035310685.1 Thermoanaerobaculia bacterium | reverse complement strand
AAGGGATGCAAGGTCGTCTACGAATATGGGCTGGAGCCGATACTGACCGCTGCCGAAGACCGCGAATGCGGGAAAGCGTCGTAGAAGCCACGCGATGTTGTTGATGAGAATGTCCTGCTCGCCGAACAGGACTGTGGGCCGAAGGATCGCATAGGGGATGCCCGACGCCCGAAGCGCGCGCTCGAGCACGGCCTTGCCGTGAAAATACTCCAGTGGCGACGTCTCCGACGGGTTCGTGATGCTGACGTGCACGACCCGCTGAACGCCGGCTTCCTTTGCCGCCCGGAAGAGGATGAGGGAGTTCTCGACCGCGGCCGAGTGCCGGAACTCGCTCGCATTGAAGCGTACCCAGTACGTGTTGTAGAGCACGGACGCGCCCTTCAGAGATTCCACAAGGCGCTCCGGACGATCGAAGTTGAAACCATGAGCCTCGATCCGACCCTGAAGAGGACTTGGACGCCCGAGGGAGTCCGTAAGCGTGCGAACGCGTGCCCCGCGCTCGAGGAGGCGCGCCGCAATGTACCCGCCGGAGTACCCGAACGCACCGGTAACGACGTGAAGCGGGGCGTTCATCATGTGTCCCTCCGCCCGAGCCGTTCGAGCCGGACCCGGACCGCGGACGTCGGAGGAATCAGACATCGCGTTTCAACGCGAAGAATCTCTCCAAACCGACAGAAACGCACCGACAAAAAGGGCGAGTCCGAGCAGCGCGAGGGCGATCTCCCAGGTCCCTCTTCCTTCGAAGACGTCTCTTCCTCTCGCCGCGAAGAGCCCGACGAAGAGGACGGCTCCCGCCCAGAGCAGCAGCAGGAATCGAAGCTTTTTCGCGATGCGGCGTCGGAGGTCCGGGAAGAAGAGGAGCACGAGCGGCGCCCCGACCACGAGGATCAGCAGGACCGTGCGCTTCACGGGAATGTCGGCGACATGGGGCCTACGTGGAGGGGGCCGGGTCGTCCCGGCCGAGGGCGCGCGCCTCGCCGGCCGGCGAAGCGTCGTCGATCCGGTCGATGCGGAAACGCGAGAGGCGCCTCGCCGCGTGCGCCGGGCGCGCGTCCCGCTCGTTCTCGAGCGCCCAACTCGCGTGCTCGGCGAGGAGCGCGGTCTCGAGCGCGAGCCCGAGCGTGAGCGCGAGGCGCCGGGCTCCGGCTTCGAGGCTCTCGTGATCCTTCGTGCCCGCGAGCCAGCCTTCCGCGTGGCGCACGGCAGCCCGTGCCCGCTCGCCGGCCGCGGCCAGCTCGGGGTGCGTGACGCCCCGAAGGGCCCTGTCGACTTCGGCGGCCACGGTCCCGAGCCCGCCCGTCTTCGCGGCCGCGCGCAGGAGGTCCAGCGAGAGCACGTTCGTCGTTCCCTCCCAGATCGGCAGCACCTGGGCGTCGCGAAGAAGGCGCGGGAAGCCCGTGTTCTCGATGTAGCCGGCTCCGCCGAAGCATTCGAGGGCCTCGCTCGCGATGGACACGACCTGTTTTCCCGTCGTCAGCTTGGCGATCGGCGTCACGAGGCGCAGGAGATCGGCCCCGCTCTTCCCAAGGTCTTCGTCTCGCCCGACGAGCTCCACGGTCCGAAACGCGAGGTGAAACGCGCCCTCGAACACGGCCTGGAGATCGGCGAGCGTCTCGAGATGCAGGGCCTTCTCCGAGAGCGGAGCGCCGAAAGCGACGCGCCGGCGGGCGAAGTCCCTCGCCAGCGCGAGCGCGCGGCGCATGCCGGCGACGGCACCCACCGCGTTCCACATCCGGGTGATGGTCAGCATGGGCGCGATGTTCTTCACGCCGTCGGAAAGTCCCTTCACGGGCGTGGCGATCGTTCCGTTCAGGAGCAGCTCGGCCGTCGGGACCATCCGCGTTCCGAGCTTGTCCTTCAGCCGCAGGATCTCGATTCCGTTCGGGGCGCCAGACGCGTCGCGCGCCTCGACGTAAAAAAGCGCGAGGCCGCTTCCGCCCGGCGGATTTCCCTCGGGACGCCCGAGCGTGAGCGCCATCTCGGAGCTCGTGGCGGACGTGAACCACTTCGTGCCGAAGAGCCGCCAGCCCTCCGGCGTTTTCTTCGCGACCGTCTCCGACAGGCCCACGTCCGAGCCGCCGGTCCGTTCCGTCATCCACTGTCCCGACGTCCACGCCCGCGACGGATCGCGGCTCGTCAGCCGCGGGAGGGCGCGCTCCTCGAGAGCGCGGTTCCCGGAGACCTCCAGCGTCCGCGCGGCCCCGTCCGTCATCGCGAGCGGGCAGCTGTAGACGCCCGAAGAGGGCTCGAGCAGGTACGCGAGCGCCATCTGGGGGAGGCGCGAGAGAGCGCCCCACGGCCTCTCGTACGCGAGCGCGACGAGCCCCATCCTGGCCGCGAGCGGCGCCGCTTCCTCCCAGAGCCGCGTCGGCTCGATGCGGTCGATCCGCCGGCCCCACGCGTCCCAGCCGGTGAGCGTCGGGACGGCGTCCGGCTCGGCGAGGAGGAGGTCGTAGAGAGGTCCGGCCGCGAGAGCGCCCATCTG
Source organism: Thermoanaerobaculia bacterium (assembly GCA_035310685.1). Lineage (GTDB taxonomy): Bacteria > Acidobacteriota > Thermoanaerobaculia > UBA5066 > UBA5066 > Fen-183. Next base: position 5,393 of record DATGDV010000350.1, on the reverse strand, counting down.
CCGGAGCGAAGGCTCGACGGCCCGGAGCGTCTCGCCCGGGAGCTTCCGGGCGAGGAAGCTCCTCAGGACCCGGTCATCGTCGTACTGGTTCTCGAGTCGAGGCGGATCCTGGAAGAAGGGCATCGGAAACGGCGCGATTGTACGGGCGCTGCGACGGGGTCGTCGTTCTCAGTGCGGGGGGATTCCGCGGTCCCGGTCCACCTGAAGGACCGAATGGTGCCGCCCGTAGCTGAAATAGATCACGAGGCCGATGAGCAGCCAGCCCCCGAGGCGCCACCAGTTGCCCGTCGGGAGGGAGAACATCAGGAGGAGGCACATGAGAATGCCCATGATGGGAACGAACGGAACCCAGGGACAGCGGAAGGGCCGCTCGACGTTCGGATTCGTTCGACGCATGATCAAGACGGCTCCGCAGACGATCACGAACGCCAGGAGCGTCCCGATGTTCGCCAGGTGAAGGAGGAAGTCGATCGGGGCGAACCCGGCGCCGATCGTGACGAAGAGTCCGATCGCGATCGTCGACTTCCACGGAGTCCGGAATTTCTCGTGAACGGCGCCGAAGAAATCGTGGGACACGAGGCCATCGCGCGCCATCGCCAGGAAGACGCGCGGCCCGCTCAGCATCATGACGAGCAGCACGGACGTGATGCCCGCGACGCCCGCCGCAGCGATGATGCCTTCGGCCCACCCGATGCCCTTTTGCTGGAAGGCACGGCTCACGGGCGCGTTGATGTCGATCTGGTTGTACTTGACCATCCCGGTCAGCACCGCGACGACCGCGATGTACAGGACGGTGCAGATGACGAGCGACGCGACGATCCCGATCGGCACGTCACGCTTCGGGTTGCGGGCCTCCTCGGTGTGCGTGGAAACCGAGTCGAAGCCGATGTAGGCGAAGAAGATGATCGCCGCGCCCGCGAGCATGCCGATCGGCGCTCCGCCCGGATCGGTCTGGCCGGCGACGTGCTGGCCGAAGAACTTGATGCCCGTCCACCCGAAGGGCGCGAACGGGTGCCAGTTCGCCGTGTCGATGTAGAACGCTCCGACGGCGATCACGAACAGCACGGCGGCCACCTTGATCATCACCATGGCGGCGTTGAAAGAGGCGCTCTCCTTGATTCCCTTGACGAGGATCGCCGTGATGATCGCGACGATGACGATCGCGGGGAGATTGACGGCGGAGCCGGTCGACAGGAATTTCCCAACGGTCGCGTCGTAACGCCACGGCGACTCGCGGAAGAGGAGCGGAACGTGGTATCCGAGCTTTCCGAGCACGTCCTGGAAGTAGCCGGACCAGCCCGTCGCGACCGTCGCGCTGCCCACCGCGTACTCGAGCACGAGGTCCCATCCGATGATCCAGGCGAAGAGCTCTCCCATCGTCGCGTACGCGTACGTGTACGCGGAGCCGGCGACCGGCACCATCGACGCGAATTCCGCGTAGCAGAGGGCCGCGAAGATGCACGTGATGCCGGCGACGACGTAAGAGAGCATGATCGCCGGCCCGCCGACGTTGTGGGCCGCGGCTCCCGTGGCCACGAAGATGCCGGCGCCGATGATCGCCCCCACCCCGAGACTCGTGAGCTGCACCGGTCCCAGAATGCGACGGAGACGGTCTTCGCTCTTCATCTCCTCGATGAGGCGTTGCATTGACTTTGTCGCAAAGAGCGGATTCTCAGACACGGTTCGCCCCCTGTCCGCATCGCGCGGCGCCGGATTGTTTCGCGGAAGATACACCAGAAGGCCGCTTAGAATGTCGACAAGAGGGAGTACGCATGACGGTTTCCCACCCGCCGGCCCTCGCGCCGGGCGACATCGCGGACGAGTTCCGTTCTTCGGCCAAGACCTACGGGGCGTCGACGCCGCTCGCAGGCGTGAAGATCCACCGCCTCGCCCGGCACGTGGACGACCGCGGGTTCTTTCAGGAGGTCTACCGAGCGCAGGCGGACCATCCCGGCAGCGAAGGGCTCGCGGAGTTCTTCCGGGACGTCCCCGTCGCCCAGATCAACTTCACGGTCGTGAACTCGGAGAATCACGTCAAGGGCTTGCACTACCACCTCAGGCAGCAGGACGTCTGGTTCTGCCCGCACCCGTCGAAGGCGAAGTTCGTCCTGTTCGACGTGCGGAAAGGCTCGCCCACGTCCGGCCGGACGCAGGTCGTCGTGGCCGGGGACGGCCACGACGTCCTCGTGCGCATCCCGGAGGGCGTCGCGCACGGTTACCGGCCGCTCACGAACCCGTGCGCGCTCCTCTACATCGTGACGCGCACGTTCGACGCGAAGGACCCGGACGAATGGCGCATCCCGTGGGACCATCCCGCCGTGAAGGACCTCTGGGAGATCCCGAACGGCTGATCGCCGCCGGGGCGCGCGTCAGCGCTTCTCGCGCACCGTGAGGACGGGCACCGGGCTGAGGCGCACGACGCGCTCGGCCGTGGAGCCGATCAGGAGCTTCTCGAGGGCGTTGCGGCCGTGCGTGCCGAGCACGACGAGCGACGCCTTCGACTTGACGGCCGAGTCGACGATCACGTCCGACGGGCGGCCCCACAGGAACTCGGACGTCGCGTGGACACCGCGCTTTTCGGCGGAGGCGACGGCGGCGGCGAGGCGTTTCTTCGTCGCGTCTTCCCATTCTTTCTGCGTCGACACGTCGAGATAGGGGAGCGCGCCCGCCACGTCGAACGCCTGGACGGGCTCGACGAGCACGTGGATGATGTGAATCTTCGCGCCTTGCGACGCCGCGAGCGACACGGCGAACGAGAACGCCCGCGCGGCGCAGACGGAGAAGTCCGTCCCGACGAGGATGCTCCCGAGAAAAGGGGCAGCTTTCTTCGACATCGCGATCACCTCTCCTGTTCGAGCCGGCGCCGCTTCAGGGCTGCGACGGCAGCGGCGATCTCCGCGGACGACGGCTTCAGGGTCAGGGGCTTTTCGCGGCGATAGCGGGAAACCCCGTCCACGAACGTCGCGACGACGTGCGACCGGTCCATGCTGTAAACGATAGGCCCGTACGGGTCTTCGCGCCAGCTCGTCGGCTCGGCGAAACCCGAGCCCGGATCCAGAAGCAGGAGATCGGCGCGGCGCCCCGTTTCGAGCGCACCCGCGGGAAGACCGAGCGCCGAGGCGCCTTCTGCCGTCGCCATCCGGAGGACGTCCCACGCGGAAAGCGCGCCGGGGCCGAGACGAACTTTCGGGAGCAGCGCGGCGAGGCGCATCTCCATGAACGCGTCGAGCCGGTCGTTGCACGGCGCGCCGTCCGCCCCGATCGTCACGCGGATTCCTCGTGCGCCGTATTCCGGGACGGGGCAGACGCCGGACGCGAGCTTCAGGTTCGAGGACGGGCAGTGCGCGACCGCCGTGCCGCGCGCGGCGAGGAGCGCGCGTTCGGCTTCGTCCGTATGAATGACGTGCGCGAGGACGACGTGGCTGCCGGAGATCCCGACGTCGTCGAGATAAGCGACGTTGCGCTTTCCGGTCCGCCGCAGGACGAGCTCGACCTCTTCGCGGTTCTCGGAAGCGTGCGTGTGGACGAGGAAGCCGTTCGCCCGCGCGCGCGCGGCGGCGCCCCGGAGCAGGCGGTCCGTGCACGAGACCGCGAACCGCGGGCAATAAGCCACGCGCAGCCGGCCGCCCGCGGCGCCGTGCCATCTCTTCGCGAGGCGCTCGACCTCCCGGAGAGATTCCTCCGTCCCCGCACGCAGCTCCGGCGGGTTCGTTGCCGGATCGTCCATGAGCGCGTTTCCGCTCGTGACGCGCAGGCCCGAAGATTCCGCCGCACGGAACACGGCGTCCGTGTGGCGCACCGTCCCCATGTCGAGAATCGCGGTCGTGCCTCCCGCGAGGAGCTCCGCGAGGCCGAGCCGCGCCGAAACCTCGAGCGTCGCCTCGTCGTGCGCCGCCTCGCCCGGCCAGACGTGCGTCTTCAGCCACGGAAGCAGCGGCAGGTCGTCCGGGCCGTTCCGGAGCAGCGTCTGGCAGAGGTGGGTGTGCGTCTGGACGAATCCCGGCAGGAGCCACAGGCCGCTTCCGTTCACGCGCTCGAGCGGCTTCCCGGCGGCCGTGATCTCTCGCGCGCGTCGCTCCGCGTCGCCGTGAAGCGCCGTGATCACGCCGTCCTCGGCGAGCAAATGCCCGCCTGCCGTCACGTCCGACGGACGGGTCATCCCGATGACGAGCGCGTTCTCGACGAAAAGGGGAGTCACCCCGGGATTATCTTCTTCCTAAGCGAGGATCGCCCCTTCGTGCGCGAGCAGCCAGCGCTTTCGCGGAAGGCCTCCGCCATAGCCGGCGAGCTTCCCGTCCGAGGCGATCACGCGATGGCACGGGACGACGACGGAAACGGGGTTCCGCGCGTTCGCGCCCGCGACGGCGCGGACGGCTGAAGGATTGCCCACCGCGCGCGCGAGCTGCGCGTAAGACCAGGTCGTGCCGGCGGGAATGCGGCGGAGGGCCTTCCAGACCCTTTCCTGAAAAGCAGTGCCGGCCGTGTCGACGAGGACGTCGGCAAGAGCCTCCAGATCGCCGGCGAAATAGCGCCGTAAGGCGTCGGCTGCCCGTCCTCCTTTCGGACTTTCTTCGAAGGAGACTTTCCCGAACCTCCGTGCGAGGTCCGCTTCCATCCCTTTCCAGCGATCCTTGTAGACGAGTCCGACGACCGCGGGCCCGCGGCTCACGAGAACGATCGTGCCGGCGGGCGTACCGATTTCGGTTACGGAAAGACGAACGGGATCCATTCAAGTCTCCTTTCTTGAAGGGGAGGCGGTAAGCGAATTCCAGAGGTGCAACGTCGCGTAAGCGCGAAACGGGCTCCACGCGGCAGCGCGCGCGCGGAGCGCCGCCTCCCCCGCGGAAGCTCCCGCGGCCTCGAGCGCGCGGCGAAGCCCGAGATCTCCCGCGGGAAACGCATCCGGCTCGCCGAACGCGCGGAGCGCGACGTATTGCGCGGTCCACGGCCCGATCCCGGGCAACGCACAAAGGCGGTGTACGAGGTCGTCCAGCCCGCGGGGAGCGGCGAGCTCGAGCTTTCCCGTGTGAACGGCGCGCGCGAGCGCGCGGATCGCGTTCGCGCGAGTCCCGGGGACCCCGATCCCGGACAAATCCGCCGCGGCGAGGGCGGCGGGCGACGGGAAGACGTGCGTCAAGCCGTTCGCGCCTCCGCCGGGCAGGAGCCGCCCGAACGCCGCGACGAGCCGCCCCGCGATCGTCCGCGCCCCGCGCACGGAAACCTGCTGGCCCAGGACCGCGCGAACGGCGATCTCGAACGGGTCCCAGGCGCCCGGCACACGGAGGCCGGGGCGGTCCGCGACGAGCGGTGCGAGGAGCGGATCGCGGCTCAGCACGGCGTCGATCGCGAGCGGGTCCGCGTCGACGTCGAAAATGCGTCCCGCTCGGCGCACG
>DATGDV010000349.1:0-2088 GCA_035310685.1 Thermoanaerobaculia bacterium | reverse complement strand
GCCCCCTTCACCTTCTAAGGAATCTTCATCTTTCTCTTCATCTTCCTCTTCGGACCTCCCGGTTTGCGACCTCGCCTTCGAGTTCACGACGCCGGCGTCCGCGCCGATCGTCGTCCCTTTCCTCCTTTCTCAGAAGATCCCCGTTCTCTCCGGCACCACCGGCTGGGATGTGACGCCGGCCGCGCACATGGCACGGGAGCAGAAGATTCCTTTTCTCCATGCCTCCAATTTCTCCCTCGGCATCGCCGCGCTGCGGCGAGCCGTCGCCGCCGCGGCCGCCGCGCTCGCGCCGTTTCCCGAGTTCGAGCCGGGAATCATGGAGCGGCACCACGCGGCGAAGAAGGATGCCCCTTCGGGGACGGCACGCGTTCTGGCGCTCGACATCTCGCGCGAGCCGCTCTCGAAGAGATCCGTCCCGATCGTCTCTCTCAGGCAGGGAGCGCAGCCTGGAGAGCATTCGGTCTTCTTCGAGGGCGCGGACGAGACGGTGGAGCTCGTGCACCGCGCCCGGTCGCGCTCGATCTTCGCCCGGGGCGCCGTGCGCGCGGGGGAGTGGATGATCGTGTCGGGCCGCACGGGCCCGGTGACCTTCGACGAATTCTTCGACGATCTGTCGCTCAAGGGAGGCACCTCATGAAGGCTTCACACGCGCAGGACTCACACTCAGGAAAACTTCGTCTCTCCGGGGTTCTCACCGCGATCGTCACGCCCTTTCGGGACGACGGCGCCGTCGACGAAACGGGACTGCGCCGCCTCGCGAGACGCCAGATCGCGGGCGGCGTCGCGGGTCTCGTCCCCTGCGGGACGACGGGCGAGGCCGTGACGCTGGACGCGGACGAGCACGAGCGCGTCGTCGCGATCGTCGCCGAGGAGGCCCGCGCGTCCTCGCGGCGCGTGACCGTGATCGCGGGTTGCGGCTCGAACGACACCCGGAAATCCCAGGCCCTCGCCGAACGATGCCGCCGGGCCGGGGCCGACGCCCTCCTCGTCGTCACGCCTTACTACAACAAGCCCACGCCGAGAGGGCTCGTCGCGCACTTTCTGGCCGTCGCCGAGGCGGGCCGGCTGCCGCTCGTTCTCTACAACGTGCCCGGCCGGACCGGCGTCAACATGCAGCCCGACACGGTGCTCGAGCTCGCGAAGGATCCGCGCATCGTGGGCGTGAAGGAAGCGTCGGGCAGCCTCGACCAGGCCTGCGAGATCCTCCGCGGCCGCCCGGACGGCTTCACGGTTCTCTCGGGCGAGGATTCGCTCGCGATACCGATGATCGCGTGCGGCGCCGACGGCGTGATCGCCGTCGTCTCGAACGAGGCCCCCGGCCTTTATGCCGAGGCGATCGACGCGGCCCTCGCCGGCGACCGCACGCGCGCTTCCGAGCTCCAGGCGAGGATGTTTCCTCTCATGAAGGCGAATTTCCGCGAATCGAACCCGATTCCGGTGAAATGGGCGCTGGCGCGGCTCGGGCTCATCGGGGGCGCTCTGCGCCTGCCGCTCGTGCCGCTCTCGCCGCAGCACCACGGCCCGGTCGAGAACGCCCTGCGGGCCGCCGGCCTTCTCGACGCCGCCGGGAAGCCCGTCGAGAAGGCGGCGGCTTGACGCTTGAGGAAGTCGTCGCGCTGCTCGGGGCGCTCGAGCGCGGCGAGGTCCGCGCGGCCGCTCCCGGCGAGGATGGAAACTGGGTCGCGAACGAAGCCGTCAAGGAGGGCATCCTCGCCGCCTTCCGTCTCGGCGTCGAGGAGTCGAGCGAGGCCGGGCCGCTCCTCTTCCGCGACCGCGACACGCTCCCGCCCCGCCGGCCGCTTCCCGAAGGCGTGCGCGTCGTCCCGGGAGGGACCGCGCTTCGACGCGGCGCGTTTCTCGCGAAAGGGGTCGTCGTGATGCCGCCCGCGTACGTCAACGTGGGCGCGTACGTCGACGAGAGCTCGATGATCGACAGCCATGCGCTCGTCGGGTCCTGCGCGCAGATCGGCAAGAGGGTCCACCTCTCGGCCGCCGCGCAGGTCGGCGGCGTCCTCGAGCCGGTGGGCGCCGTCCCCGTCGTCATCGAGGACGAGGTCTTCGTGGGCGGGGGGGCGGGAATCTACGAGG
>DATGDV010000348.1:0-2790 GCA_035310685.1 Thermoanaerobaculia bacterium | reverse complement strand
CAGGGATGCCCGTATCTTCGAAATCTTTCAGGGCACGTCCGAAATCAACCGGGTCATCATCGCGGGCCAGCTGGGCCTGTGACGGAAGCGGCGTGAGCTCGGAGCGGCCCGCCGACGATTCGCTAGGCTGGGATCCTCCCGCGGAGGGCCTCGGGATCGTGCGGACCGGGCTCCGCGATGAGGCTCCGCGCCGCGTCCATCTTGCCGAAGACCCCCCAGGCCAGCACGCCGCGCACGCGGCCGTCCCCGAGGTAATAGACGATGCCTTTCCGGAAGGGCTCCTTCCAGTCGGCGACGACCTCGAGACGCGGATCGAGCACCCCGACCGCTTCGTACCCGAGGTCGAAGAGGTCCGAATAGAAGAAGGGCAGGTGACGGTAGGCAGCGTCCGCCCCGGCCATCGCGCGGCCGGCCTCGCGCCCCATGACGTTCGCGTTGTCCTCGTGCTCGACCCGGATCTTCTGCCCGAGTGCCGGGCTGAAGAACCGCGCGACGTCGCCGGCGGCGAAGACGGCAGGATCGGACGTGCGCAGCCTCTCGTCCACGAGGATGCCGTCGTCCACCGGAAGCCCGGCTTCCGCGGCGAGGCGGTCATTCGGGAGGATGCCGAGCCCCGCCACCACGAGGTCAGCCCGGATCTTGCCCCGGTCGGTCTCGAGGGTGAACCCGGGGCCGTTCTCCTCGAGCCCGGTGAGGCGCTCCCCTGCCCGGACGTCGACCTCGCGCTCCGTGTAGTAGCCGTTCAGGTGCACGGCGAGCGCTCGCGGAAAGAGGCGCGCCCCGATCCCTTCCTCGGGGAAGAGCAGCGTCACCCGGTATCCAGCCGTCACGAGCGAGGCCGCGATCTCCGAGCCGATGAAGCCTCCGCCGACCACCGCGACGTGCTTGCCCACCGGGAGCGCCTGGACGCGCCGGTAGTCCGCCACCGTCCGGTAGTAGACGACCCCGTTGCCGCCGAATGGCAGGCGCCGCGGAGTTCCACCCGTCGCGAGAAGGAGCCGCTCGTATCCGACGGTCTCCCCTCCGTCGAGCACGACCCGCCGCGAGGCGCGGTCGATCGCGACGACGCGGGCGCCGGTGCGACTCGAGACTCCCTCGACGGCGGGCAGCCAGATCGAGCCCTCCTCCTGCCCCGTCCAGAGGCCCTTCGTGAGCGGCGGCCGCGCGTACGGTCCCACCGGCTCGTCGCCGAACATGACGATCGAACCGCTCGCGTCCGCCGAGCGGATCCCCTGTGCCGCGGCGTGCCCGGTCATCCCGCCGCCGATCACCACGTACTTGAAGTCGGGCATCCGTCCTCCCTCGTCCTAGTGCAGGCCTGCCGTCTTCGACTCGAGAGACTTCAACTGGGCCCGAAGCGCCTTCTCCCGGGCGTAGCGCTCCGTCACGTCGCGGAATACCGCCACCACCCACTCGATCCGGCCGCCGGCATCCTTCAGCAGCTGGATCGAGAACTCGACGGAGATCTGCCGGCCATCCTTGTGGAGCGCCGGCACGGCGAGCATCTGGCCCTCGCCGTAGCGTGTGACGCCCGTCTTCATGGTCGCCTCCCAGCCGGCCCAGTGCCGGCCGCGGAGCCGCTCGGGGATGATGAAGTCCATCGAGACTCCGACCGCCTCGGCCGCGCGGAAGCCGAAGACCCGCTCCGCCGCGGCATTCCAGTACCGCACCGTACCCTCGTGATCGCTGATCAGAACCGCGTCGGGCGAGCCGTCCAGGACGCGGCGAGGAAGATCGTCAGGGAGCGTCGTCATCGAGTCTCCAGCGGACGGATGAGAAGGATAAGCCAGGGTTGAATCTCACGTCCGGTTCGCCCGACTTCGTCGGCGTTCGGGCCCGGGCATTTTGTCACCCGCCGTGAGATCCCGTGCGCGTCGCGATTGATTGTTCCGTTTCATGGTTGGCGCGGCGTTCCGGAGCTTTCGCGTTCTCGTGGCTAGTTTCCGGCGCCCGTAAGCCGCAGGAACTCCCCGCGCGTCACGGCGTCCTCGCGCAGGGTGCCGAGCATCGCGGACGTGATCATCTCGGTGCCCGGCAGCTTCACGCCGCGGCAGCCCATGCAGAGGTGGTGCGCCTTGACGACGACCGCGGTCCCGCGTGCCTCCAGATGCTCCGAGACGGCGTCGGCGATCTGCCGCGTCAGGCGTTCCTGGATCTGGAGGCGCCTCGCGAAGCAGTGGACAAGGCGTGCGAGCTTGCTGATGCCGACGACCTTGCCGGGGAGGTAGCCGACCGAGGCGGTGCCGTAGAAAGGAAGGAGGTGATGCTCGCAGGTCGAATGGAACTCGATGCCCCGAAGGACGATCAGCTCGTCGCTCGACTCCTCGAACGTTTTCGAGAGGATTTCGGATGGGTCCTCGCCGTAGCCGCCCGTCATCTCCCGGAGCGCCTGGACGACGCGGCGGGGAGTCTCGAGCAGCCCGTCGCGCGAAGGGTCCTCTCCGATCATCCGGAGGAGCGCCACGACGGCGTCCTCGCCCTCGTTCGGCGTCGTCGCGGGAACTTCGGCGAGCCTCAGGTCGCGTCTCATCAGAACGCCCCCCGGCGCGGGCTCCGGCGCCTCACCGCGATCTCGCCCTGCTTCACGCGGCCGATGACGGCTTCCCCGTCGAGGATGCGGAGAGGGAGCGGGTTCTGGTCGGCCTGCATGCCCGTACAGAGTGCGGAGGCCGTCTAGAGGTTCCCGGCCTTCAGACCGCAGACGCGGCGGCACTCGGCCATGACGGGAGCGGCCGCGGCTCTCGCCCGCTCGCCCCCCGATCGCAGCACGGAATCGACGAAACCGGGATC
>DATGDV010000347.1:0-3314 GCA_035310685.1 Thermoanaerobaculia bacterium | reverse complement strand
TCGCTCGTTTTCCCGCCGGTGATCCGGCCCGAGAGCTTGCCGCCGGGAGCGATGCTTCCGGCCAGCCTCTCGATCTTCAGGATGTCCTTCTCCCTGGGGAGCTCGAAAACCCACTGGCGGCCCGAGAAAGGCGCACCCGCGACGTCGATGCCGGTGTCGACGGACTTCACCGCGGCCGCGCTGGCGGCTGCCTTTCCGACGCCCGAGCAGAACGCGAAGTGCATTCCGGTACGTGGCTTGCCGTCCGGGGTCTTGTCGGGTGTGGCCGAGCTCTCGTGGAACTCCTCGAGCTCCTTGGCGGTGAAGGGAGCGTCGGAAAACCACAGCGTGACGCTGAACTTGTCGTCGCTCGGCTCGTAGACCGAAGCGGCGCAGTACTTCATCGCGACGGGCTTGCCGCCGAGGACGGCCTTCACGCTGCAGGTGTCTTCGGCGAATGCCGGCGCGGAAAGAGCGAACAGAAAGGCGAGAACGACGAGGAGTGTCCTGTTCATGAAAGGCAGGGTATCAGCCCGGCAATCCCTGCGGCACGAGCGGCAGCGCGCGCAGCCTGACTTTCGTCGTCGCGAAGATCGCGTTGCCCACGGCGGGAGCGAGGCCGACGATCGGCGTCTCGCCCGCGCCGGCCGACGGGAGGTCCTTGCGGTCGAGGATGACGATCTCGATCTCGGGGACGTCCGCGAAGCGCGGGACGCGGTATTGCGAGAGACGCGAGCTGAGGATGCGGCCGTTCTCGAAGCGCACCGCCTCGAACATCGCGCCGCCGATCGACTGCACGATGGCGCCCTCGATCTGGTTCCTGAGGCCGTTCGGGTTGACGACCGCGCCGCATTCGAAGGCCGCGACGACGCGGCGGATGCGCACGCGGCGCGTCTTCGGATCGATCTCGACCTCCGCGCACGTCGCGAGGTAGCCTCCCTTTTCGGTGCCGCCGGCGACGCCGGAGCCGCGCTCTCTCGTCGGCTTTTCCTTGCCCCACGAGAACTTCTCGGCGGCCGCCTCGAAGACGGCCTTGAGCCGCGCGTCGGAGAGGTTCTTGAGGCGGAACGCGAGCGGGTCGAGCGCGAGCGCATGCGCGAGCTCGTCCATGTACGTCTCGCGGGCGAAGTGGTTCGCGGTGGCCGCGAGGCCGCGGTACGAGCCCTGCCGGAGCGGCGAGGGCACGGGATGGAACTGGATCCTCTGGTTCGCGACGGCGTAGGGCGTGCCGATGGCGGCGGGGCCCGAGTTGATGTTGTGAAACTCCCACGCCGTGAGCGTGCCGTCGCGCCGCGCGCCGCTCTTGACGTCGATGACGCCCGCGGGCCGGACGTAGGCCCAGGTGAATTCCTCCTCGCGCGACCAGCTGACCTTGACGGGCTTTCCGGCCGCTTTCGCGAGGCGCGCGGCCTCGACGGCTGCGTCGCCCGCGTGCTTGCCGCCATAGCCGGAGCCGGTGTCGGGCACGAGGACGCGCACCTTGTCGGCGGGGATGTGGAACGCCTCGGCCAGCTCTTCCTTCACCGCGAACGGGCGCTGGGAGCCGGTCCACACGGTGAGCTTGTCGCCGGCCCACTCGGCGACCGCGGTCCGCGTCTCGAGAGGGACGTGGGCGATGTACTCGACCGTGTACGTCTTCTCGAGCTTGACGTCGGCGGAGGCCATCGCCTCTTCGACCGAGCCCTTGACCGTCCCCTGCTCGCCGGGCGTGGCGTTCTTCCGAAGGAACTCGAAGATCGTCGCGTTCGAGGGCTGGCCGGGGACTTCGTTCCATTTCGTCTCGAGCGCCGCGGCTGCGCGCGCGGCGGTCTCGCGATCCGCCGCGGCGATGCCGAGAAAATCGCCGTCGCGGACGACGGTGACGCCGGGAAGCCTCTCGGCGGCGGCCTTGTCGACCGAGGCGAGCGTCGCCTTGAACGAGGGCCGGCGCACGACGAGGCCGTGGAGGAGCCCGGGGCGCGTGAGGTCGGAGGTGTAGACGTGCCTGCCCGTGACGAAGTCGCGCCCGTTCACTTTCGCCGCGGGCTTGCCCATGACCTTCCAATCCGCGGCCGGCGTCAGCGGAACGTCGGCCGTGGAGGTCTTCACGAGGTTCTGGCCCTTCGACAGCTCGCCGTACGAGAGCGAGGCGCCGGTGTCCGGGTTGCGAACGCGTCCTTTCTCCGCCGCGAGGCGTGCGGAGTCGGCGTTCCAGCGGCGCGCGGCGAGGTCGACGAGAAGGCCTCGCGCGATCGCCGCCATCCTGCGGAGCTGGGGGCCCATCGTGGGCGTCGTGCGGCTTCCGAACGTGCCCGCGTCCCACGGGCAGCGGTCGGTGTCGCCCATGACGAGGTCGATCGCGGACACGTCGACGTGCAGCTCCTCGGCGACCTGCTGCGCGAGCGAGGTGCGGATGTTCTGGCCGAACTCGACCTTTCCGGTGAACGCCGTGACGCGGCCGTCCTCGCCGACGTGGAGCCAGGAGGCGACGTCCTGGGGCAGATCGCGGAAGAAGCCGCCGCGGCCGGACTCCTGCGCGAGGACTCGCGGCACGCTGAGGCACACGAGGATGCCTCCGCCGAGCGTCTTGAGGAACGTGCGGCGGTCGGAGTCGAAGACGTGGAGGCCGTCGACCTCGTGCTGGGCGAGCTCGAGAGCGTCGTCTGTCACGCCCTCACCCCTTCTTCATCGCGGCCGCAGCCTGCTTCACGGCCGTGACGATGCGCGGGTACGTGCCGCAGCGGCAGACGTTGCCGCCGAGGGCGGAGGCGATGTCGTCGCTCGAGGGGGCGGGCTTCGCGGAGATGAGCCCGACCGCCGAGACGATCATCCCCGGCGTGCAGAAGCCGCACTGGAAGGCCTCGACCTCGAGGAACGCGGCCTGGACGGGATGGAGGCGGTCCCCCGAGACGAGTCCCTCGATCGTGACGATCTTCCGGCCCGCGGCCTCGGAGGCCTTCGTGCGGCACGAGCGCACGGGCTTGCCGTCGAGAAGGACGGTGCACGCGCCGCATTGCCCTTCGCCGCATCCGTACTTCGTGCCGGTCAGGTTGAGCCGCTCGCGGAGGACCGAGAGCAGGCTCTCGTCGGGGGCCGCTTCGGCCGGGCGACTCGCGCCGTTGACGTGGAGGGTCAGTGCGCTCATGGGGCGCCTCCCGTGGAGGGAGAACTATAGCGGTACCCTCTTTTCCATCTGGAAATCCCTGCTCCTTTCCGGCCTCCTCCTCACGCCGCCCGCGGCGGCCGAGCCGACCCGTCTCGTCATCGAGGCGCAGCCCGGTCTCCGGCCGTCCGCGAATCGCCTCGTCGAAGGAAAGCATCCCTGGGTTGCGAGCGTGATGGAGCTCGTGGGCCTC
>DATGDV010000346.1:0-7532 GCA_035310685.1 Thermoanaerobaculia bacterium | reverse complement strand
CTCGCGACGCCCGAGGCCTTCGCGCGAGACCCCGAAAAGGTCTGGCGGTTCTACGCGTGGCGCCTCGAGAAGCTGCGCCGCGCGCGGCCGAACGAGGGACACGTCGCGCTCGCGCGGATGGAGCGCATCCTGCCGCGCATGACGCTCGTGACGCAGAACGTGGACGGCCTGCACGCGGCCGCGGGGAGCCGGAACCTGCTCGAGCTGCACGGCTCGCTCCTCTACGCGCGCTGCACGGCGTGCGGCCGCCGCTCGGAGGGGCCCGAGGGGGAGATTCAGGCGCTCCCGCGCTGCTCGTGCGGCGGGCTCCTCAGGCCCGACGTCGTGTGGTTCGGGGAAGCGCTCGCGCCCGAGGTCTGGGAGGCCGCGGTGCGCGCCGCCGAGGAATGCGCCGTGTTCTTCGTCGTCGGCACGTCCTCCGTCGTGGCGCCCGCTTCGTCGCTCGCGCTGCTGGCCGCGCGCCAGGGAGCCTACGTGTTCGAGGTCAACATCGAGGAGACCCCGGTTTCGCCGCTCGCGGCGGGTGTCTTCCGCTCGACTGCCGCGGAGGTTCTGCCGGAGATCGCGAAGGCTCTGGTGAGGAGCATCCCGTGACGCAACCGCGTCCGCGGCGGACGCCCGGCCCGCAGGTCGGCCGACTCGCCGAGAGGAAGACGGAAGAGAGACCGAGAGAGAAGATGCTGAGAAAGGGTCCCGAGCATCTGGACGACGAAGAGCTCCTCGCCGTCGTTCTCGGCACGGGCAGCGTCCGCAGGCCCGTCCTCGAGATGGCGCACGACCTTCTCGCGGACGGCGGCTTTCCATCCCTGTTCGCGCGAGGCGCCGGCGATCTTCGCAGCCTCGTCCACGGAATCGGCCCCGCGAAGGCTACCCGCGTCGCGGCGATCCTCGAGATCGCGGCGCGCGTCTCACGCGATTCACTTTCCAGGAAGAATCTCCTCTCCGACCCCGTCTCCGTCGGCCGCTACCTCGTCGAGCGCCTCGCCGGCGAGACGCAGGAGATCATGGGCGGCCTGCTTCTCGACTCGAAGAACCGCCTCGTGAAGGACGCGCCGCTGTTCCGCGGCACCCTGTCCCATGCTTCCGTCGCGCCCGCGCCCCTCTTCCGCCTGGCGATCCTCGCCGGAGCGGCCGGAGTGATCCTGTACCACAACCATCCCTCCGGCGACCCCGAGCCCTCGCCCGAGGACCTCGCGTCGACACAGCGCTTCGTAGCGGCCGGTCGCGAGATCGGCATCGAGGTCAAGGACCATTTCGTGATCGGCCGCGGGCGCGTCGTCTCGTTCCACGAGCGCGGCCTCCTGGGGCGCTGACGATGGCGTCGCGCGTGGACGTCGCCGTCACCGGCGGAGGCATCGTGGGCCTGGCCACGGGACTGAAGCTCGTCGAGCGCGCGCCGGGACTCTCCGTCGTGGTCCTCGAGAAGGAAGACCGGATCGCCGCGCACCAGACGGGCCACAACAGCGGCGTCATCCACTCGGGCCTCAGCTACAGGCCCGGCTCCGAGAAGGCGAAGACATGCGTGGAAGGCCGTCGCCTGCTCGTCGAGTTCTGCGAGAGACACTCCGTGCCGCACGAGATCTGCGGCAAGCTCGTCGTCGCCGCGTCCGAGTCCGAGCTGCCGGCCCTCGCGGAGCTGGAGCGCCGCGCGGGGGCGAACGGTCTCGAGGGCGTGCGGAACCTGGGACCCGCGGAGTTCCGGAAGGTCGAGCCGAACGTCGCGGGAGTCCGAGCCTTGCACGTTCCGGCGACGGGCATCGTCGACTACGGCGCCGTTTGCGCGAAATTCGCGGAGCTGATCGCCGCGGGAGGGAGCCGCGTGCTGACCGGCACCCGCGTGACGGCGCTGTCGTCGTCGGGATCGTCTGTGAGGATCGTCGCGGGCGGCGAGGAGATCGGGGCGGACCTCGCGGTGAACTGCGGCGGCCTCCAGTCGGACCGGCTCGCGCGGCTCGGCGGGGTCGACCCGGGCCTTCGAATCGTGCCGTTCCGCGGGGATTACCACCAACTGGTCCCCGCGCGCGCCGGCCTCGTGAGGAACCTCATCTATCCCGTGCCCGACCCGCGCTTCCCGTTCCTCGGCGTTCACTTCACGCGGAGGGCGGGCGGCGGCGTGGAGGCCGGCCCGAACGCGGTCCCGGCGCTCGCGCGCGAGGGCTACACGCGGACCTCGTTCGACCTCCACGACGCGTGGGAGACGTTCACCTACCCGGGCTTCTGGCGTCTCGCTCTCAGGCACATGGACACGGGACTCCGCGAGATCCACCGCGCCTTCAGCGAGCACGCCTTCGTCAAGGCCCTGCAGCGCCTGATCCCCGACCTTCGCGCCGAAGACATCGAGTGGAGCCGCTGCGGCGTGCGGGCGCAGGCGCTGCTTCGCGACGGGCGGCTCGAGGACGATTTTCGGATCGCCACGCACGGCCGCGTGATCCACGTCCTGAACGCTCCGTCGCCCGCGGCCACGGCTTCGCTCGCGATCGGCGCCCGCATCGCGGAGGTGGTCGTGGCGATGAGGGGCTGAGAAGGATTCACCGCCTCAGGGCCGAAACGCGGCCACGCGGTCGGCCGCCCACTCGCCGAACGTCCGCGCAGGCGTCCCCGTGAGCGCGGCGACCGTGGACGTCACGAACGCGGGTTGGCCGAGGGCTGCGGCCCAGGCGTCGAAGAGCATCGTCATCACGACCGGAGGAAGAAGAGCGGCCAACTCCGTCCGGGCGGCTTCGGGCGTGAGTTCCTCGAGCCGCAGCGGACGGCCGACGGCGTCCCCGATGATCGCCACCTGCTCGGACTGGCTGAGGGAATCGGGCCCAGTCAGCACGTACTCGGCCCCGGCGTGTCCCTCTTCGCAAAGAGCGCGGACCGCAACCGCGGCGACGTCGCGCTCGTGGATCGGAGCCGTCGGAGCCGCGGCATAGGGCCAGCGCACGGTCTCGGCGCCGGCGCGAATCCGCGGCGCCCACCAGCCGAGCGCGTTCGCCGCGAACATGCCGGGCCTCAGGAACGTCCACTCGCGCGCGGAGCCTTCGATCAGCCTCTCGATCTCCGCGTGCAGCACGCGGCCAGGATTGGGCTGCTGGAAGAAGGGGTGCGGCGTCTTGTGCGGAGAGGAGAGGAAGACAACGCGTCGCGCGCGCGCCGTGATGCGCTCGAGAGCGGGGCCGGCCGCGGCCGGCGCCGCCGTCCACACGAGGAACACGGCGTCGACGCCGTCGAGGCATCTTTCCAGCGTCTCGGGGCGCGTAAGGTCCCCGCGCGCCGCCTCCACGTCCGGCGGGAGGGCGGCCGTCTCGGCGTTCCGGACGAGCGCGCGGATCCGCACGTCCGCGCGGGGCAGCTGGGCAAGGACCTCGCGGCCGATCCGGCCGGTCGCCCCGATGACGAGGACGCGCATCATGCTCAGCATCGTACGCGGGCCGGACCCGCCGGAATGCCGGGACGCGCGCCCCGGCGCGCGTCGGGCGGGTTATCCTCGTCGATTCATGGCGTCCCGCTACTTCACGACCCCCATCTATTACGTCAACGACCGGCCCCACATCGGGCATCTCTACACCACGGTCGTCACGGACACGCTCGCCCGCTATTTCCGGCTCGCGGGCGAGGACGTGCGCTTCCTGACCGGCACGGACGAGCACGGCCAGAACATCGAGAGAGTCGCGAAGAGCGAAGGCGTCGCCCCGATCGTCGTGGCCGATCGCCACGCGCCGACCTTCCGGAACCTCTGGAAGGAATTCGGGATCTCGAACGACGATTTCATCCGCACGACCGAGCCGAGGCACCGCGTGGGAGTCGAGGAGATCATCCGGTCGATCGACGCGGCGGGCGATCTCTACACGGCCTCGCACGAGGGCTGGTACTGCGCTCCCTGCGAGGCGTTCTACCCCGAGAAGGACCTCGTGGACGGCAAGTGTCCCGTGCACGGCACGACGCTCGAGCTCCAGAAGGAGGAAAACGTCTTCTTCCGCCTCTCGCGGTACGGCGACCGCCTGCTCGAGCTGTACCGGACGAGGAACGCCGACGGGCAGCCTTTCGTCTATCCCGAAAGCCGCCTCAACGAGGTCCGCTCGTTCGTCGAGTCCGGGCTCAGGGATCTCTCCGTCTCGCGGACGTCCATCAAGTGGGGCATCCCGTTCCCCGGCCGTCCCGGCCACGTCGTCTACGTCTGGCTCGACGCTCTCGTGAACTACATCACCGCGCTCGGCTTCGGATCGAAGGACGCGTCGCTCTACGAGCGCTACTGGCCGGGCATCCACGTCATCGGGAAGGACATCCTGAGGTTCCACGCGGTCTACTGGCCCGCGTTCCTCATGTCGGCCGGCCTCGACGTGCCGCGGCAGGTCGTGAGCCACGGCTGGTGGCTGCGCGACGCGAAGAAGATGTCCAAGTCCACGGGCAACGTCGTGAAGCCCGACGAGCTCGTCGCCGCGTTCGGCGTGGACGCGCTGCGCTGGCACCTCGTCTCGGCGATGTCGTTCGGGCAGGACGCGAGCTTCTCCGACGAGGATTTCCTCGCCGGCTACAACGCGGACCTCGCGAACGGGCTCGGCAACACGCTCTCGCGCGCCGTGAAGATGTCGAGGGATTTCTTCGAAGGCAAGACGCCGCCGGAGCGGGATCCGAAGACGAATTCCTTCGAATGGCCGAAGACCGCGGCGGACCGGACCTCGAGGTGGCGCCTGGCTTTTGAAGGCTACCGCCTTCACGAAGCCGCCGGCGAGATCCGCTCCTTCCTGCAGCTCGTGGACAGCTACATCACGACCAACCAGCCGTGGCGCGCACCCGGGGAACTTTCATTCGAGGAGATCTCCCGGTTCCGTTCTCACGTGCTCTTCGACTGCCTCGAGGCGCTGCGCGTCGCGGCCGCGATGCTCGCCCCGATCGCACCACGTACGGCGACGGAGATCTTCCGGCGTCTCGGCATCGACAAGCGCGCAGAGGATCTGAGCCCGAGCGATCTCGAGTGGGGACAGCTTCCTCTGAGCGCCCCGCTCCCGTCCGCGCCGCCCCTCTTCCCGAGGGCGGACGCGAGAGAATATTTTGCTTCCAGAGGCGCCGGCACCGCCGGTGCTTCGAAGGAGAGTTCCGTGACTGATGAGAAAGAGAAAGAGAAGATTTCTTCGAAAGGTGTGTCTCCGGAAGGCGCCGCGGCGGGTGGCGGGTTCGTTGGTGGCGCACCGCCCGCGGCGTCATTGGCGGCCGGCGCCAGCATGGGCGCGCTGACAGCGCCCGAGGCCTCTGGATATTCCCCTTCTAAGCAAAATGCACCGTCACCCTCTGCTCCAGCGCAGCAGGCGACGACTCCTGCGCCCACGCTCGGCACGGGAGCAAAGATTTCGATCGATGAGTTCATGAAGATCGACCTCCGCGTGGGAGAGGTGGTCGCGGCCGAAAAGGTCGAGAAGTCGAAGAAGCTGATGAAGATGACCGTGAAGCTCGGCGAGGAGGTGCGGACGATCGTCGGCGGCATCGCCACGGCGTACGCGGCCGAGCAGCTCGTCGGCCGAAAGTTCGTCTTCGTCGCCAATCTCCAGCCCGCGAAGCTGATGGGCGTCGAGTCGAACGGAATGATCCTCGCCGCGACGCTCCCCGAAACGGGCGAGGCGTCGCTTCTCATGGTCGACGCGGCCGTCCCCTCGGGCGCCAAGGTCAGGTAAGTGTCCAACTCCAACGGCGGCGACAACAACACCCACCGGCCGCCGCCGCCCACGCCCCCGGTCCCGGCCGACCCGGCCGCCAAGGCGAACCTCGACGCCATCCTCGCGTCGCCGACGTACGCGCTCGCGCAGGAGGATCTCAAGTTCCTCGCACGCCGCGAGCTGCGCGGCCTGCGCCTCATGCTCGAGCTCGAGAAAGCCGACATGCAGATGGACCAGGAGGGGATCCGGACCACGATCGTCGTCTTCGGCGGCGCTCGCCTCAAGGAGGGGGACCGCTGGTACGCGGAGGCGCGCGAGCTGGGGCGCATCGCCTCGACGAGCTGTCAGGTGGACGGGATCAGCGACTTCGTGATCACGACGGGCGGCGGCCCGGGCGCGATGGAGGCCGCGAACCGCGGCGCGTGGGACGCCGGCGCCAAGACCGTGGGCTTCAACATCCAGCTTCCGCACGAGCAGTGGCCGAACGCGTACATCACGCCGTCGCTCTGCTTCCGATTCCACTACTTCGGCATCCGCAAGATGCACCTCCTCATGCGCGCCCGCGCTCTCGTCGCCTTCCCGGGCGGCTACGGCACGCTCGACGAGCTCTTCGAGACCCTCACGCTCGTCCAGACCGGCAAGATGAAGCGCGTCCCGATCGTCCTCGTGGGCCGCGCGTACTGGGAGAAACTCATCAACTGGCAGCTCCTCGTCGACGAGGGCGGCATCGCGCCCGAGGATCTGGAGCTCATCTCCTGGGCCGAGGGCGGCGCCGAGGCGTGGAACGTGATCGTGGACTATTACGCCCGGCATCCCGCGTCGCCCGGCTCGCGCCTGCGCTGATGGCGACCGAGTACGCGGACTCGCACGGGCATCTCACGATGCTGTTCGAGGGCGGCGAGATGAAGGGCGCGCCGAGGGATCCGACCGCAGCCGAGGTGAAGGAGCTCGTGAGCCGCGCGTGGGACGCGGGCGTCACGCGCATCCTCGTCCCCGGAACCCATCGCGGCGACCTGAGGCTGGCGGTCGAGATCGCCGAGCAGTACGAGGGCGTTTACGCGGCGGTCGGAATCCATCCTCACGAGGCCAAGGAGTTCGACGAGGACGAGGACCTGAAGCTCTTCGAGGAGCTTTCGGCCTCGACGAAGGTCGTCGCGGTGGGGGAGATCGGCCTCGACTATCACTACGACCACTCGCCGAAGGAAGCGCAGCGCTACGCCGTCGAGGCGCAGCTCCGCTTCGCGGTGGAAAAGGGCCTGCCCGTCCTCCTTCACAACCGCGAATCCGAGCAGGATCTCCTCCCGATCCTCGAGCACCTCGCGCCCGGAGATCCCGCGAATCTGCGCGGCGTCTTCCATTCCTTCTGCGCGGACGCGGATACGGGGCAGCGGGCCCTCGCGCTCGGCTATCTCGTCAGCTTCTCGGGGATGCTGACGTTCAAGTCCGCGGACAACGTCCGCGAGGCCGCGTCGGCGCTGCCGCTCGCGTCGATGCTGCTCGAGACGGACGCGCCGTATCTCGCGCCGGCCCCGTTCCGGGGGAGGCCGAACGAGTCGTCGTTTTTGCCGCGCACGGCCGCGAGGCTCGCCGAGGTGAAATCCGTGCCCCTCGAGGAGGTCGCGCGCGTCACGACGGAGAACTTCAGGCGGCTGTTCCGGGTCGCGTAGGGTAGGCCCCGATGATTTGCCCCCACGCAGGGCTCTCCGCCCTCGATTGAAGTTGACACTGAGACTCAGGCGTCAATAGCATCGGTTCTTGGGGGTGCTGAATGAGTACATCCATCCGAATTGCATGCGCTGCTGTCACGCTCGTGACCTTCAGCCTGGGCTCGCCCTCGTCGGCACAGGGCCTCGGCGCGCGGGGGGCGACCATCGCCAAGAACACGCCCGGCTTCATCAA